>NZ_JBHLWN010000103.1:0-60735 GCF_042432825.1 Paenibacillus chartarius
ATACAGGAGGCGCTTTTTCTTTTCAAACCGCAAATTAATTCATTACAGGAATAGCTCCTTTACCTCCAACCCCGATTGATCGTAAAGCGAAACGGTCCTTTTGGGGCCGATCGTCCCAGCTCCCTCGATGTCGTACGAAAGCTGGCCGATCTGGGGCTTCTCGACGGATACTTTCGGCAGCGCCATTTGCTGATATGTATTGGAAAAAAAGGTGAGCGCCAGCAAGAGGACCGTAAATATCCCCCCCGCCCAACGAATCGCCCGTTTCCGTTTGGCACGGATTTCCTCATCCGCAAGCCCTATCATGGCTAAACCTCCTTGTGGCTCTGACAGTGACCGTTAACCCTTAATCCCTGACAACTGAATCCCTTGTATCAGTTCGTTCTCCCCGTACAGGAAAATAAAGAGAATCGGAGTCATATACAGTGACGCCGCAGCAAAAGCGACTCCGCGGTCGCCTTCATGAATCCGGGACAAATAAACCGACAGCGGCTGTTTAAGCGCATCGTGCAGAAACAACAGCGGCTGCTCCACCATATTCCAGTTGTCCACAAAAACGAGAATTTGCATGGCGGCCATACTGGGCATGGACATCGGAACGACAATACGGAGAAAGATCGTCCCGTGCCCCGCCCCGTCGACCTTCGCCGCTTCTATGTAAGCCCAGGGAATTTGGGACATAAACTGGCGCAGCAGGAATACCCCGAAGACCGAGAACATGCCGGGAAGAATGATCGCCGGATACGTGTCGAGCAGCCCCAGTACATCGATCGCGATAAAGTTGGGGACCAGCGTGACCTGGAACGGAAGCAGCATGGTGATGACGTATAGCAAAAATAGCGCGTCTCTGCCTCGAAAGCGCAGCTTGGCGAACGCGTAAGCCGCAAGAGCCGCTACAATCGTTTGTCCGGCAACGACTGGAAGCGTCACAATAACGGCATTCCAGAACATGGTTAAAAATTGCGGTTTCTCCAGCAGAATCCGCTTGTACTGGGCGAGCGTAACCCGGTCCGGAATCAGCTTCAAATTCGCGTAGTCTCCCGCCTTCGCTTCCTGTCCAATCGCATCGTAATTGACCGCGATTTCTTCCTCCGACATGAAGCCGTTGGTTATCGTAACGACAAGCGGCGCCAGCATCAGCAGCGAGATACAGAGCAGGACCGCTGTCAGCAGGCATTTCTTCACTGCGGAAAGCATGGTATTCGCCTCCTGAGATATGTGGCGGCGGCTTAGCCCTTCAGACCGCCCTATTCGATGGAACGCCGGAAGCGGCTGTCCGCTTGAAACAGCAGCACAACGACGGCAATCATCCCTGCCGCCATGATATATGCGGCTGACGTCAGCTTCTGATAATCAAGCGACAGAAACATGTTGTTCATATAATGCTGAAGCATGTAGATGCTATCGTGGGGATATTCGCCCGACATCAAGTACGTCTCGCGAAATACTTTGAACGAGCCTACGACCGACATGATGGTGACAAAAAACAAGGTCGGAATCAAATAGCGCAGCGTGATGCCGAAAAATTGTCTGACTTTTCCCGCCCCGTCGATGCTTGCCGTTTCGTAATAATCCTTCGGGATCGTCTGTAGTCCGGCCAGCAGCAGCACGATGTTATAGCCGGCATTTTTCCAGACGTACATCAGGATGATGACGGTGCGGGCTTCGCCGCTTTCCATCCAGCTGACGGGAGCGTACCCCCAGTCTACGATCAGACGGTTCAGCCACCCGTTCGTGTCGAACAATACTTGCCAGAACAGCACGACCGAGGCAACCGGCAGCACCAGCGGCAAAACGAACGCCGTTCGAATCCACCTGCGCAGCGGGAAGGAACGGTTTAACAGGATGGCCATGAGAAGCGATACGGTCAGAAGCAGCGGCACGCCGATTCCGGTGAAATAAGCGGTATTGGCCGCCGCTTTGCGAAAGGAGTCGCTGTTCCATACCTCCGCGTAATTCGCCGCACCGACGAACGAGCCTTCCACCGGGCTGTCCATCAACGAATAATAGAAGCCGCCGATAAATGGGAACAAGTAAAATACCGCAAATCCGATAAGACTGGGCGCCAAAAACAACATTGCGGCCGTTCCGTCCTTCCCCGGGCCCTGGAGAGGACGAAAGACGGCCCGTTTGCTCCGACGCGCAAGCTGAAGCATAGATGCCCTCCTCCAATGGAATGTGATCTGCTTACGGAAGTCATTTTATTGGCCGATTGTGATTCTTGTGTGACAAGAACGGACTTTTTTGTTTAAATGAGGGAAGAACGATGCGACGAAAGAGGAAGCGATCGAATGCAAACCGTAATGGTCGTTGAAGATGAGCCTCTCATGCGGGAATTGATCTCCGACTATATGAAGGACGAAGGCTACCGCGTTCTCGAAGCGAAGAACGGAGCGGAAGCGCTGGACAAATTCGCCCAAGCACCGGCGGATGCGGTTATTTTGGATGTGATGATGCCGTACCTGGACGGGTTTGAGGTATGCCGGTTTATCCGGCAAACCTCGAATGCCGTGATCGTCATCGTTACCGCGAAATCGGAAGAAACCGACAAGCTGCAAGGATATGAACTGGGCGCGGACGATTACGTCACCAAGCCGTTCAGCCCCAAAGTGCTGGTCGCAAAGGTAAAGGCCCTGCTGAAGAGAGCAAGCGCTACGGGGGAGACCGCACCTATCACGGTTCACCGGGTGGAAGGTCTCGAAATTCGGGAGCAATCCTTTGAGCTGCTGGTGGATAAGGAGCCGGTGGAAGTGACGCCGAAGGAATTCGAATTGCTGCTTTACTTATACCGAAACCGCAACATCATCCAGAGCCGTGAAGCTCTGCTCATAGGAGTGTGGGGCTATGAATACGAAGGGGATAGCCGTAATGTGGACGCTGTCATCAAACGGCTGCGTCAAAAGTTGGGGCCTTATGCCGGCCTGATCCACACCGTACGCGGGAACGGCTATATGCTGAAGGTGCCGTCATGAAGTGGAAAAGCATTTCCTTCAAGCTCTTTGCCGTTACGAGTCTTGTGTTCATAGGCTGCCTCACGATCATGATGCTGCTTCAGCTCGCCTTCTTCGAGCCGTATTATGTCCGTGAAAAGACCGGCGGCTTTCTTCGGGATTTTGAACAAGCCCGGCAGCGGTTTATGCAGGAAACTCCGGACGAACATACGGTTCCCGCTTATTTTGCGAATCTGGAGGAGCCCTACTACGCCACTACTGCCATATTGACGTTGTCCAGGAGCGGGGACCTGCTCGTATCTGTCGGCAAGGGGAACGGCAAGGACAAGTTCCTCCGGCTCCGCGCGCCTGCATCTGTGAATGAACGCAACCCCGGAGCCCTATATTCGCCGCTATTACCGGATCTTCCGACAATCACGCCGTTCCCGGATGTGGAGATGGACAAGCTGTTAGCCGGCCTGGATCAATGGTTTCAAAATGCGGAGCGGCAGCGGAAGGTTCTCGTTCAAGCCGAGCAGGTTTCCTTCTTCATGGATGTGCAGCTCACTACCGACTCCAATCGCCGACAGTTTGTCGTTATTGCTCCTCTTAACGTGAGGAACGGAGAAGGAACGGTGCTCGCCGCCGTATCCTCTCTCCAGCCGGTAGGCGATGCGGTTTCCGCATTCCGCGGCTTCTATTCATACTTCTATTTGCTGGCGGCCGCCGGTGCGCTGCTGCTTGTGCTTCTGTACTCCCGAATGATTACGCGGCCGCTCCGGCTATTAAACAATACCGCGCTGCGAATGGCAAAGCTGGATTTCAGGGAACAAAGCGGCATTCGCCGCAGCGACGAAATCGGCAGCTTGTCCGAAACGTTAAATTTCCTTTCAGAGAATCTGAATAAGGCATTGTCGGAGCTGCAGGAGGCCAATGCGAAGCTGCAGGAAGACATCGAGAAGGAAAAGCGGCTGGAGCGGCTGCGGCGCGAATTCGTAGCCGGGGTGTCCCACGAGCTGAAGACGCCGATCAGCTTGATCAGCGGATTCGCCGAGGCGCTGCAGGATAACGTGGGGGACGGCAAGAAACGCGATCGTTATGCAGCCGTCATTCGGGAAGAGACGTCGCGAATGGCGGGCATCGTAAACGATATGCTCGATCTGACCCAGATGGAAACGGGACAGTACCGGCTTGTGCTCGACGATTTTCGGCTTGACGAGCTCGTTTGCCATCTGGCGGAAAAACTGCAGGATCATCCCGGCAGCGGCGGAAAGCGCATCGAGCTGCAGCTTCTGCCGGTCGCGGTGAGAGCCGACCGGTTCCGAATCGAGCAGGTGCTCACAAACCTATTGGGCAACGCAATCAGGCATACCCCCGATAACGGCAGGCTGGGAATCCGAATGATGCTGGAAGCAAAGAGCGTCCGGACGGTCGTCTGGAACGAAGGAGAGCAGATTCCTGAAGATGAGCTGAGTCATATTTGGGATCATTTCTACCGGGTGGAGAAGTCGCGGGAGAGAGACTCCGGAGGAACGGGCATCGGTCTGGCGATCGTCCGGCAAATCCTGCAGCTGCATAACGGACTGTATGAGGTCCGCAATACGGCGGGGGGAGTGGAATTCAGCTTCTCGCTGCCGGCGGACGGTTCTCGAACTTGGGAATCCCGAGGCAATCTCAGGCATTGAAGCGAATATAGACCCGGGAGGAGCTCCTCTCGGGTCTATCGTGATGACTTAGCATTCCTGCTCGTCACTTATACGGATCGATCGTTTGAATCGTACCGTCCTCATTATAATGCAGCTCGCAGAACTTCACGCAGCGCTTATGGTTCACGCCTTCCGACAACGAGCTGTCGTGATAGAACAAGTACCATTTGTCCTCGAATTGGACGATCGAATGATGCGTGGTCCAGCCGATGACCGGAGTAAGTATCGTTCCCTTGAACGTGAACGGCCCCAGCGGATTGTCGCTGACAGCGTACACGAGCTTGTGCGTCGTACCCGTCGAGTAGGACAAGTAGTATAAGCCGTTATATTTATGTACCCACGGGCCTTCAAAATAACGCCGTTCTTCGTCGCCGGCCACAATCGGATTGCCGTTCTCATCGATAATGGAAATCTCTTGCGGCTCCCCTTGGAAGGACAGCATATCGTCGCTCAGCAGCGCCACGCGCGGTCCTAGCGCAGGCGCATCCGCAGCAGGTCCCGATGCATCCGGCTCGAACGTACCGGTCTGCCATTTCTCCAGCTGTCCGCCCCACAAGCCTCCGAAATAGACGTACGCCCGGTTGTCGTCATCAACGAGCACGGCCGGATCGATGCTGAAGCTGCCCTCGATGTAACTGGCTTCAGGCTTGAACGGGCCGGCCGGCGATGTGCTCGTAGCTACGCCAATCCGGAAGATGCCGTCATGATCTCGGGCCGGGAAAAATAAGTAATATATGCCGTTGCGATACGCTGCATCCGGCGCCCACAGCTGTTTGGAAGCCCAAGGAATATCGTTCAGATGAAGCACTTGGCCATGATCGACGACAGGCGAGTCGAAGTTGTCCAAGGACAGCACGTGATAGTCCTCCATCTTGTACTGGTCGCCGTTGTCGTTGCTTGGCTCATCGTGGTCGAGATCGTGCGACGGATAAATATAGATTTTGCCTTCGAACACATGGGCGGACGGATCAGCCGTATAAATATGAGTGACTAACGGCTGCTTAGGTACCGGCTTGCTGCTCATTTTGTTTCCTCCTCGGGAATGATAATGACGATAATGTACGCGCGTACATTATTATACATCACCTTTCCTCGAATTGGCTAGTAGGGGCTTGGAACCTCTTGTTCAAGAACGGTTTTCCCAGTATGCAGCGCAAGTGGGAAACTATTATTCCTAGAGTTACATTAGAAACTGGATTTTACCGACAGACAGAAGAAACTCCTGTTGGATACATGCAAACGAGCGAACTTTACTACCGTAGAAAGATTGAGAACAGGGGATAAAAGGCGATAACTCCTAAGTTATTCAACTATCGTACCCGTTGGTTCAATAGCGCTGAGAAGAATGTTGTTTATTTGAGATATTCGAAAGCTATGGTGGAAAAGGCTATGAAACTCGTTTCTCCTACTTTTCAATCAAAATAGAAATATCCAGATGAATTTCTTCTATGCATTTATGATGCAAACTCCTTCTTTGCTTTCGCATCCCTTGCTAAAATACCGCTGAAAATAAAAGATAACAACGAACCGGCAAAGCAAATAGCCGCTAAAATGCCTACTGCAGAAAAACCGTCAAAAGCCGCGTAAATCAGGCCTGCAATCCAAGAACCGAACGTTGTCGCAGCGTACATGATCGAATTTGCTAAGCTGGAGATCGTGCCGCGGATGGCTGGATTTAATGAATTCAGCAAGCCCAATATTAATGGGAAAGTGATCCCCATGTTCACGAATATGAAAAAGTAAACACTTTCGAAAGCCGTAACCGATGGCAAGTGAGGCAAAACAATAAAACATATGATTGAGACAAAAAAGCCCACAACCAGTGTATTAAAACGGTTTAGCGCTTTGATCACGTAGGCACCGCCTAAGCTGCCAACTATATTCCCGAGACCAAGAAAAAACATCACGTACCCCGCTTGATCAATGGAAAGATGAAAGCGATCTGCCACCCATTTTCCAATGAACGAAAAGGCTGCAAAGAATCCGCATTGAAATAAGAAATGTGCGAGGAAAGCCCTTCTAGCAGTTCGACTATTCAATAGTGGGAGGTATCTGCTGAAAATCGAAGTCTTGGCCTTTGGAACTTGATTCGGTTTCATTTCAGGCAAAGCATAGAAGATGAATACCGCCACCAATAACGCCCATATCCCGATTGTAAAAAAAGGATAAGACCAATGGGTTGAGGCAAGCAGACTCCCGACAGGGATACCGAACGCTTGGGAGGCAGCCAAGCCCGCCATGACGATTCCTGATACTTTGGCGATTTTTTGTGCTGGGAACAGAGCAGGGATCATGGCCCAAACTTGAGGCGCTGTGAATGCAGCGCTAACACCGGCTAAAAAGCGAAATAAGAACATCGACCAAAATCCTGTGGCTAAGCCGCACAACATAGTTGAAACCGAGAAACAAACCATACCGAAAAGCATGACCTTTTTGCGGTCCCAACCATCGGAAAGTGGTCCGGCAATTAGCGCAAATAGGGCATAACCTAAAGCATAAGATCCTACCATCCAACCCGAATACTCGGTCGGAATATGAAATAAAGATTGTAGCGTGGGGATAAGCGGAGAAATCAAAAACGTATCTGTACCGATTACAAACATGACGAGGAAAAACAAGGTTGTTAATTTAAACATGATTTTTCACCCTTCTCTTTTAGTTCTATAGTTCAAATAATATTGAACAAATGAAGAAAAAAGAAATTTCCTTCTACAACGTATCCAGAAATCCAGGTAGGTATGTTTGAAATGTCTCTAATTCGATACTCATATACTTCGCTTGAGCTTCTTTTCGTACTTTTATCAATTTCGCCTCCTTTAAAGTACGTAAGTGATACGAAGTATTCGATTTCGAAGTATCGCGAATGTCTCCTACTTCTCCACAATTCATCTCCTTCTTACTGGCGTATAAAGCTCGTATGATGTCTAATCTGGTTTCATCAGCTAATGCTTTAAATATTTTGACTCTGAGCTCGTCATGCATAGTATTTTGAGTAGTCATAAAACTATTGTACTAAGATTTCTCTACAAATCAAGTCTTTAAAAATAACTCCACCTTCTCGGAATTATCATGCAATCTTAAAAATTAAAATCACACTCAAGTCAACATCAACAACAAGTATTATTTCCCTCTTACTGACATTTACATTTGATATTTGTTCGAAAGTTATCGACAGCAACGTGGGACGTCACATCATGATGCCAGGTCGAACGGTACCGCATACGCAGAGTAAACAAAGAAATAACCGGAGGCGCTTTGCCTCCGGTCCTTTTTATAACCCCACATATTCAAAATAATCGAAGTCCGCGTAATTCGAGCTCTCCGATCCGTTCCCGCTTGCAAACAGCCCGATATAGGCCCCGATGAAGCCGCCCGCTTTATCCGCGCTTAGCACGGTACCGTCGGCGTTCTCCACGATCGTCTCCCATTGTTCAGCCTCCAAAGCCGCCGAGAACCGAAGCGATTGTCCTGTCGCCTCAAGCTTCAAATACAGCTTGCGCGTATCGATTGCTTTGGAGCCGAGCTCGGTTTCCCGGCCTTCTTCTCTGCAAATGACCCGCACAACGGTTTGGCCGTCGCCGTTCAAGCCGCATTCGAAGCGGTACTGGAAATCATGATTTTGCAGCGCTGCAAGTCCTGCCGTCTCTGCCGGTCCTTGCGGCGTAAACTCCAGCACCGTTCTGACGGCGAAAGACATATGCTGCTGCCTGCGTCCGACGAAGCTCGGATTCACTTCCTCCGTCATCGGCTCCGGCTTCAGACGAAGCCGCAGATAGCCCGGCCGCTCCGTCAAGCTCCAGAACTCTCCCCGCGGCGTCCGGATGAAATTCCACCGGTCCTCCAGCACCTCAGCGTCGAAATGATCGCATGCCGGAAGCGACGGCCAGCGCTTCTCCGGCAAATTCGGACGCTTCATCTCCCATTCGATGATCCCTTTCCCCGGGTTGACGACCGGCCAGCCGTCCTCCCACTGCATCGGAACGAGGAACGTCTCCCGACCCATGTTTCGATAATACCCTCCATAAGGGCGGGAAGCGAGACATACCATCCACCATTCGCCGTTCTGCGTTTCAACAATATCGGCATGGCCGACATTGACGATGCCGTATTGCTTGCCCAAATGCCGGTGAGTCAGGATCGGATTCATTTTGCAATTCTCATAGGGTCCAGTGATGGTCTCGCTGCGGGCGATCGTAACGGAATGGGTGAAGCCGGTGCCGCCCTCCGCGATCATCAAGTAATAATAGCCGTTGATTTTATACAGGTGCGGACTTTCCTGGGCATGAATTTGCTTCAAAGCACCGTCCCACAAGCTGAACTTCGGCCCTGTCAGCTGCTTCGTCTCCAGATCCAGCTCCTGCAGGTAAATTTCCATATGCTTCGGATATTGCTGTCCCTCCGGCGGCCTCCGGTTTGCGGTAAAATACACCTTGCCGTCGTCGTCGAAGAACAAGGACGGATCGATACCCGGCGCATCCTGCAGCCAATAAGGATCCGACCAATCGCCCGCAGGGTCCGTCGCCGTGACGAAGAAATTTTTACGGGCGCCTGTTGCGCTTTCCACGAACGTCGTAATCATATAGAAAATGCCGTTCGAGTACCTGATTGTCGGTGCATATATTCCTCGGGACGTCGGGGTTCCATCCAAATCCAATTGGGAAGGACGGTCCAGCACATGCCCGATTTGCCTCCAGTTGATTAAATCTTTGCTGTGGAAGATCGGCACACCGGGAAAATATTCGAAGGTGGACGTCACCATGTAATAGTCGTCGTCTACCCGGCAGATCGACGGGTCCGGGTAAAAGCCCGGCAAGATCGGATTGCGAAACGTACCCTCGTTCATATGCATGCTCATCGTTGCAGCTCCTTTGTTGAGGAATTAACGGCGATTTCAAGCCCGGCCAAAATAAACGGCGAGACCGCTTTCGCATCGTCCTGTATGATCGGTTCCCCAATGTAATATTCGAACGAGCCGTCGCGATAAGGCGTGCCTCCAAGCCCGGCTACGGCGTTGCATTGCGTGAGGTGCAATTGACCGTCTTCATCCTCTTTGACCATATGGCGAAGGAGACCTTCATAGCCCTTGCGCGCCGTCTCCCCCGCTCCTCCGCTCAAGTACCCGAGCCGCTTGCCCTTCGCGAGCGCATAGGCGAACATCGCGGTGCCCGACGATTCCAAATAATTGCCTTCACGGTCCGGCTGGTCGAGCACCTGCGGCCAAAGCCCGGTCCGCGTATCTTGTACGCGGTCCAGCGCCCCGGCCAGACGCTCCATCAGACCGGCCAGCAGCCCCCGCTTCGGATGGTCAACCGGGAAATGCTCCAGCGAATCGACCAAAGCCATCGCATACCAGCCCATAGCCCGGCTCCATACGTGAGGCGAACGGCCGGTGTGCGGATCCGCCCAGCCTTGTTCCCCCGCCGCGTCCCATCCGTGGTGAAGCAGGCCGCTTTTCGGGTCGCGCGTCTTCCTCTCGACCAGGATGAGCTGCTCCGCAGCTGTGTCAAACCATATTCGTTCTCCGGTAAGCTTTCCATATTGAGCCATGAACGGTGAGGCCATATACAGACCGTCCAGCCACATTTGGAAAGGGTACACCTTCTTATGCCAGAAGCCGCCTTCCTCCGTGCGAGGGTGTCCCTTCAGCTGTGTCATCAGCAGCTCGATCGCCTGCAGGAATTTGGCTTCCCCCGTCTTCTCCAGCAGAAGAAACAGGAGCTTCCCCTGATTGATTTGGTCCAAGTTGTAGTCCTCGAGCACGTAAGTGCGGATGCTGCCGTCTTCCTGAACGTAAAGATCCATGATGCTGCGTATGTAATCCACATAACGGGCTTGGCCGGTTTGTTGATAGCACGCCTCCAGCGCCCGTAAAAAACAGCCGTTCTCATAATGCCAGCGCCTCGTCAAATTGAAGCCTGGCTCCGCTTGCCGATACCGGTCCATAAATTGCCCGGCCCATAGCAGCGGATCGGATAACCGATTTGCCTCCATGCATTCCCCATCCCATCGAGCATAGTAAGTGACTATACGTTGATTATAGAGCAAGAATGAACTAATTTTATGGTAATTTTTTTGTCTATTTTCAGTTTAATTAACTATTTTTGTCCAATCCAAGATCGTTGGTTAGGTTTTCCTTTGGCCGGAAAATAGAAACCGTTTTGCGCGAGCACGAACACCGTCACGCACTCGAGAATGTTTCAAACTCCTTTGGCACGGGAATTTATAAAAAGCCCGCGGCAGACTCAAAGGTCGCCGCAGGCTTGCTCGTTACGCCGGACACACAAGTTCGTACATGTTAACGATCCGACTTGCCCCACATCTCAATAACGGCATCGGCGTCGGCTTGAAGCACCTTTCTTGCGTATGCGGATATGTGTTGAAGCTGCCCATCGCCGTTCAAATGCTTCAAGAAATCCTGCATATGCTTCATGGCTTGCTTCGAATGGCCTTTGCTCCACTGATCCGCAGCCTGATCCAGTCGATTGGACAATTGCCCCTGCAGCGGTCCGTCGAGCTCACCGGACTGACTGAATCGGGCAATGAGCTGCCGTATCGACTCTACGCTCGTTATGACGTTCACCGTCAGTTCCTTCGTCGTTGTATTGCCGGCGTTGTCCGTTACGCTAACCTCGATCCGATGCTTGCCGAGCTGTCCCGCCCAATTCAGGGAGCTACCCGGCTCATAAGGCTTGCCGTCGACCCGGATCGACTGCCCCTTCACACCGGACAACAGGTCTGTCGCTTGCACATTCACGGTAATCGGCTCGTAATCCTGAACCTGCACGGAGCTGCCGTATACTTGCCCGTACACCGATACCGCAACGGACGGGGCAGTTCTATCGACGTTAATTCTTACGGCACGCGGAGCCTCGGCATTACCCGCCAGATCGACGCTGTAGTAGGTAAGCGTATGCTGGCCTTCTGTCATGATCTCAACTTGATTTCCGGTGCGGAAGGCGCCGCCGTCCAGCGAGTAATACGTATTTGCTACGCCCGATTGTTCATCGGCGGCCTTCAGCGTCACCGTAACATGTTGATTGACCCAGCCGGCCGGTGCGTTGTCGCTCGTAACCGGCGCCTGCTGATCGCGCGAATCCGCCTCAAATTTGACCGTATACGACCGTTCACCGCCGTCCTGCGCAGTGACACGGACAATCGCCGTTCCCGGGATTGCAGCCGCTTGCTCAACTTCAACCAAGGTTGAGGCCGACAGTGCGGATGCGGCAACGACCGGGACCGCACTCGAATCCGGCACTTCCACCGTGTATTGCGTCTTCGACGATACGAAGTCCGGCACCGGCTCCCCGTTCACCGTCAAGCTGGCCAGCTCCCGGCTGCCCTCCGCCATGGCGGCCTGTGCGAACGGATTCCAGCCGTCGCTGCCGCCGAGCACGACCGCAGGAGCGTACTGCGCCGCTTCCTCAGCCGTCAGCTGCTTCGCCCAGCTGTATCTGCTCTTCGGATTTGCACCGGGACCGTAGCTGGCAAATTCGCCGTAGCGCGCCGTTTTCTCATTATTGACGTTGCCCCAATTGTTCCAGCCGGTCGGAGCGATATGCTCGCCAAGATAGCTGTTCACGTAGACGACATTCGCATCTCCGCGCCACGGCCTGCCGAGCGCAACACCGGATATGCCCGGCTCCGACGTGATCCGGCTGTTCCAGAACACATAGCCCGGCTTGCCCGCCGCTGTGGAAGCCGCCGTGACATAGCCGCCGCCGAGACTGTGAATCGTGCTGTTCTCGAAGACCGCCGCCGCGTTTCCGAAGATAAAGTCCACTGTTCCGGCAATGTAGCTGTCGACGTAATAGTGTCGTCCGTTATTCGCATAGAGCGTATCTTGATGGCCCAGCAAGCTGACGTCCCGGAGCATTAAGCGGTCCGCATTGGCGTATAGCGCCACTGCCTGCCCGGCCGATATGCCGGCGTCGTTCTGAATCGTGAGATGCTCAGCCGTAAAATCGCTCGCCTGCACCCGGAAGCTGTAGCTGCCGGATGTGCCGAGCGGATTGCCGTTCGCATCCGGCGTGCTGGCCGCATCCCCGTAGACGAGCACGGTGTCTTCCCGGCTTTCCCCGATCATACGCACTTTTACCTTTGCAGACGAAAGATCCAATTTCTCGCGGTACGTGCCGTTCTTGATTTTGATGATGGTCGGGATGGCGCTGTTCGCCGGTACGGCATTGATTGCATCCTGCACCTTCGCGAATTGTCCGCTGCCGTCGGCGGCAACCGTCAGTACAGGCGCCGGCACCTCTCTGACGATGGGCGAAGAAGGGCCTTCCCCGGCTTCATTGGAAGCCGTAACCGTATAATAATAAGCTTTGCCGTTCTCCAAGCCGTTATCGGTAAAGGATGTGCCGGTCAGACCGCCGGCAACTTCCGTAAACGCGCCGTCCGGCGATTCGCTGCGCTTGACCGCGTAGGATGCCGCTCCCGGCACACCGGTCCAGCTGACCGCGATGCTGGCGTTATCCGGTACGGCAGTCAGCCCGGCAGGCGAAACCGGTGTACCGTCGCCTGCGGAAGGCCGTACGCCAACGGCGGCCGAATCAAGGCTGGATGTCGCGTCGTTCACTGCAGCCACCTTGTAATAGTATGGCGAGCCGTTGACCAAACCGGAATCCTCATACGTGCCGCCGCTGATCGATTCCGCTATGACCGTGTACGGACCATCGGCTCTGGCGGCTCGCTTCACAATGTAAGCTTCGGCGCCGCTGACCGGCTCCCACTCCAGCTGCGCGCCGTTCGGCACCGGCCGGGCGGACACGGACGGTGTCGCCAGATGACGGTAAGGAGCGACGGATGCCGCTGCCGAATCCGCCCCTTCTCCGCCGATACTTGTCGCCGACACGGCGTAATAATAGGTGACGCCGTTATCCAGCCCGCCGTCCCTGTAAAACGTCGCCGTTATGTTGCTTGCAACGGCGGTGAACGGCCCTTGCGGCGTTGTGCTGCGCTTCACGGTATAAGAGATGGCATTGTCTACGCTTTGCCAGGCCAGATCGGCCTGCGCGCTGCGCGGCACAGCTGTCAGACCGGCGGGCGCTTCAGGCTTAACGGCAGCCAGCGACGGCGTAACCGCAACCTGATTGGATGCTCCGCTTTCTCCTGTCGCCCCTGTTGCCGTCACGACGTAGTAATACGTCGTATCGTTGACGACAGACTCGTCGATATACGAAACATCCGCTAACCCCGAAGCGACCGTCTCGTACGGACCTCCGTCCGTTGTGCTTCGCTTGACCGAATATGTGGACGCCCCTTCGGCGGCCGACCAGTTCAGCTGCACCTTGGCGTTGCCCGGTGTTGCGGTGAGCCCTTTCGGCGTTTCCACCGGCTCTACATAAACCTTCAGGTTGTCGTAGTAGATCGTCCCTTTGCCGGTGCCCGGCGTCTTCGCCGATATACGGCCGATCCCGACGGTCCGCACATCGGCTTGCAGCGGCGCATCGTTCTCCACCAACGTATTGTTGACATAGATGTCCGCGGTTTGCGCAGCCACGTTCGTCACAATCTTCAGGTTGTACCACTGATTGTTCACCGGCGGGTCGATCAGCTTGTAATCCGCGCCGTTCTTCTTGTACACCAGCGTATAGTTCGCTTCCGCTGCAGGCAGCGTCGGCTTGCGGAGCTGCAGCGACAGCGCCGTCTTGCTGCCGGCATCGTCCTGCAGGTTAAGCACCGTCGCCGTCCCGGGCCATCCCGCGGATGTAACGTCGACCTCCAGCACAAACTTGCCCGTTTGCGGCGCAAACCTCCGGATCAGCTCCGTGCTGCCTGCCGCGTTATCGTACATGATTAACGCTTTGCCGGATGTGTTGCCGGCCGTTTCGGCCGGAACGTTCGTGACGACAACCTTATGGTCGGCATCCTGCGGGACAGGTGTGAACGTATAGCCGTCCGGTGTCGACTCGTTCGCCGCACTCTCGAAATCGTCATTCACATAATAAACGGTTTCCGTCTCCCCTTCCGGTACGGCGCTGACTTCCGCCGAGTTGAAGCTGGTGCCCTTCGCGTTGCCTGCCGTCACGACGTAGAAGTAAGCTTTTCCCGGAATGAGATTCGCGTCCGTGTACGTCGTACCGGTGATGCCGTCAGCAATCTCCGTGTAAGGTCCGCCCGGAAGTTCGCTGCGGTATACATCGTAGCCTGCTGCTACCGCAACCGCATTCCAGGATAAGCTTACGGATTTATCGCCGGGCGTTGCCATTACTCCTGCCGGCGCCGGCGGAAATTCCGGATCCAGCGTGCGCACTTCAGCATGCGAGAAGACGGAGGCGTTGTACTTGTTCACATCGTTATCCATCTTGGAAGCGTCCGCGGCCAGACCGACATAGACGGTATCCGCCATCGGAAGCGTGGACGAGTCGATGACGGACCAGTCCGTTCCGTTGCTCGAAATCAGCGACGTAAACTGGTTGCCGAGCCGGACCAGCTTCACCCAGTAAGGCGTGTTGATAAAATCTTCCGGCTCCACTCGCGTTACCGTGCCGCCTTCGGAAGTCCGGGTCATGACGACGCTCTTCTTCCCGTACTTCACATACGGAATGAGCAGCGCTCTAAACTTCGAGGACGGCCCGAGGTTTTCGCGGATCATTACGCCCGCTTCAGCCCCGTCGTCCGTAGCGGTAATGCTGTCGACGCGGGCTACGATCTCGCCGTTCCCCGTCAGCGTCTGATATGCATAATGGAAATTGTCGGTCCTGCCGTCGATATCTCCCGCCGACTTCACGGTCACATCGGTAGCTGCCGCACCGAGCTGCGTATGGCCGGCAATTCCCGGCATGCCGATATCTTGGGCGATCCACGGTGCCGTGCTGCCCGGCTTATTCACATGAATGGCAGCGCTGCTGGACTGCGTCGCCGTACCGGTGTTGTCGATGGCCCGGACGGTCAGGAAATACGTGCCGTCCTGCACATTTTGCCATGTGAACGAGAATGGAGCCGCAGTATCTTCGCCCAGCTTCACATCGCCCGCATAAAATTCCACCTTCGCCACCGTTCCGTCGGAATCGGACACTGCAGCCTGAATGTCTACATTTGCGCCCTCCGACACGACCGTGTTATCCGCCGGAGACACGATGGCAGCGGCCGGATTCGCCGAACCGTTGCCTGTAATCCCGTTCAAATACAGCTCCAGATTCGTATAGCCGGACGAATCCGTTCCGTTGCGGTCGGACGCGTCGTTCGGATTAAGCCCCTTCGCCGTCTCCCATTCGTTCGGCATCCCGTCGTGATCGTCATCCGCCAGCGTCGAAACCGTCTGAGCGAACTCCAGGTACCCGCCAACCTCTTTCTGCGAGTTGATATGCCGGCCGGTTCCGTTCATCACATCTTGCACGACCCGGGCATCGATGGCGTCTCTTCTGGGCAAAATCGCTCCAGCCTGTGCCAGCACATGCTCATAGGCGGCTTCCGCCGCTTCCGGAGCGGCAGGCTGCGGCATCGTAACCGGCGTGCTCAGCTTGGACTCCGGATTCGCTAAAGCGCCGACGCCCTTCCAATTGTCCGCCGTCACTTCAGGAGAGCCGTACATATAGTTGCCGCCGACAAAGAGCCGCGTATCCTGGCTCACGTCAAGGAATACCATATCGCGAACCGAATGGTACGTATTCGGTCCGTACTTATAGTAGTTGTCGCGCAGATTGTACCGGCCCTGTTCGCCGCCGTAAACGGAGAAGAAGCCCCAGTTATAAATCACATTGTTATACATATCCAGCGGGAAGTTCGGAGAGCCTGCAAACCGCGGATTACGGCTCACGTTATGGGCGATCAGATTGTGATGGAACGTCGCGTTGTTGCCGCCCCAGATGCCGGCGTAGCCGTGCCTTCCTTTCTGGTGGGACGTCATCAGCATACTTTCCGAAGCGATCGACCACTGCACCGTCGTGTTCTCGTTCACGTACATGCTGAGCACTTCGTCCACCGACCAGCTGAACGAGCAATGGTCGATGATGATGTTCTTATGATAGCGTCCGCCGAACGCATCGTCCTCGCTCGGATACCGGTCCCCGAGCCGGAAGCGCATGTACCGGACGATCAGGTTATCCGCTTCGAAGTAAGTCGCATAATCGGATACCGTAATGCCTTCCCCGGGGGCCGTTTGGCCGGCAATCGTCAAGTTCGAGCCGGTAATCTTCAGCGGGGACTGCAGATGAATCGTACCCCCCACCCGGAATACGATCGTTGTATTGCTCTGACTGACCCCTTCGCGCAGCGAGCCCGGCCCGGAATCCGCCAGCGTCGTCACTTCATAGACGTCCCCGCCTCTGCCGCCGGTCGTGTACATGCCGCCGCCTTCCGCTCCCGGGAACGCCGGCGTACCGTCGCTGACCAGCTTCCACTTCTGGGTTTCCAGGCCCTGGTACGTTTCGATTCTGACCCTTCTGGCCTCGGCATCCAGCGTCAATGCCTTCGACGGATCTGTTTTGTTCACGATTTTGTAGCGGACGAAGCCTTCCTCGTTCAAAGGATCCGTAGCGATGAACTGCCACTGCTGCTCTTCTCTGGATGCATCTTCATACAGCACGGATTCGCCGGCCAAATTCCAGTCCTTCGGCGACAGCAGCTTCTTGGTCGTCATATTGACCAATTTATAATTTTGCCCGTCCGAGGAATCGAGCCGCCACCGTTCATTCGTCAAGCCTTGCGTAAACCATACGTTAATCGGGTCATTGTTGCTGTAGCCTGTAATATTGATGTTGTCTCCATTTGCGCCGACGATTCGGAACTCCTGATTCGGAGCAGCGACATTCGCCGGTGTTTCATCAGCCAAAGCCTGCGGAACCGGCATAACGATCGAGCTTACCATAGACATGATCAACGCGGTGATCAGTGTGATGATTAAGCCTTTGCGAGCTGGATGATTGCGGCTTCTCACAATTGCGTTCCCCTTCCGTTCATAGAATGGTCGTGCATCAATACGCCAACAGCCGTTTGCCTCAAGCTTGCAGCCCGGTTTCGCTTCACCTCCTTTCATGAACGGCTATCGATAAACAATCCCTATAACACGGATAACCGCTTGCAGCCCGGGAGGCCCCATGATGTAAACGCTTAACATTATTTGCAGACGCATTTCGCGCGTTTGGCTCCGGCGTATGGCTTGGTTTCGGACCGGCCACATCTCAAAGCCGCCTTATCAAGCTTCACAGCTGTATAAGACGGCTTTCGAGACCGCTTGCACCATTATTTTTTCGTCTTCAAGTACGCCGCTTTGTATTCCTCCATCATCTTATCCCCGCCGGCCTTTCTCCACTTTTCGACTTCCGCCTTCCAGCCGGCTTCGTCGATTTTGCCCATAATAAATTTCGTTTCGGCGTCAGTAATCATCTGCTCCAGTTCTTTGCCGCGCTCGTTGTACATGTCCGAGATCAGCGTCAGAGCCGGATTGTTCACGACATATTTATCGTTTTCGCTGACGATCTTTTTGTTTTTCAGGAACAGCTCGGTTTCTTTCATCGGCTTATCCATATTGTAATTTTCGCCGCGTTGGATCAGCGTGTCGCGATAAGGCTTCACTTCCTTGGCGTCGGCATCCTTATCCAGCGGTATCGTGTAGTCCCCTTCCACCTTGTAATGCTTGCCTTCGATCCCTTTGTTGATCAGGTTGACCATCTCTTTGTCCAGCAGCTTGTCGAGGAAGGTCAGCACCTTTTTCATTTCCGCTTCCGTCTTGACCGAGGACTTAGGAATGGCCAGTATCCCGGCATTCCCGCTTTCGCCCGGTACCCGGATGCCGGCCGCCCCTTCCAGTGGAGCCGCGTCCATGGCCGCTGTCGGTACCACCTTGATCAGATTCGTTAGCATGGACTGGGCATTGCCGCCGGAAATGCGGAGGGCCACGCGTCCGGATTCATACGTTTTATCGTTCGTAGTGGCATCCACCACGGCAAAATCTTGATTGATCAGCTTCTCGTCATACAGCCGCTTAAACAGCTTCATTGTGGCGACGAATTCATCCGTCATAAACTCCGGCGTGAAGTTGCCCTGGTCGTCCACCTTCCACTTATTCGGGCCGCCCTGAGCTACGCTGAGACGGGTGAGCGTGGAAGCCGTTCCTTGATTGTAGTTCTTATCCAGCAAAAACCCGTACGTATCCCGCTTGCCGTTCTTATCCGGGTCCCCTTCCGCCACAGCCTTCATCACGTTGTACCAATCGTCCAGCGTCTTGGGCACCTTCAGGCCAGCTGCGTCGAACCAGTCTTTGCGGTAATGGACGACGGCGCGGCCCATGTCGCGGAATACCGGGATGCCGTACAGCTTGCCGTCGACCTTAATATTGTCATAATACGGCTGCGGCTGCGCGGACAAGTTTTTGTAATCCTTGAGATACGGGCCGATTTCCCAGAACAAGTCCGATTTCATCGCATTGATGATGTTCGGCACATAGCTCACCTTCATCAGCTTCGGAAGCTCGCCGGAAGCCATCATCACGTTGATCTTCTCGTCATAAGCCGCTGTCGGAATAAATTGAAAGCTCAAATTCGTGTTCGTATATTTCGCAATTGCCGCCTCCATCGGATTGCCCTTCGGCGGAATTTCGCCCACCTGGTGAACGACGATCGACAAGTCGAACGGCTTCGTATCCTCCGCCGCCGGGTTAGCGCTATCTCCTGTGCCGGCGCCTGATCCCTGCTCACCGCCCGAACTGCAGGCGGACAGAACGGTAGTCGCCAGCAGCGCTCCGCCCATCATCAATGCTAGTTGTTTCTTCATCTTTTTACCCCTCCATGTTGTTTGATTTCTATGTCATCTCCATACGAAGCTGCGTACGGAGGCTCATAGCGCGAACTGCCGCGAAGCTAGCCCTTGACCGAACCGAGCATAACTCCTTTGGCAAAATGCTTCTGCAGAAACGGATACACGAGCAAAATCGGAACGGTGGCAAACACGATGACCGCCATCCGGATTGTAAGCGGCTGTATTTCCGTGTTATCGATCGTATTGTCGCCGATGCTGCTGGAGGCCAATATGACGATCTCTCTGAGGAGCACTTGAATCGGCCACTTCGTGTTGTCGTTAATATACAGAATCGCGTTAAAGAACTGGTTCCAGTGGCCGACCGCATAAAACAACCCGAAGGTGGCCATAGCCGGCAGCGACAGCGGCAGCACGATCCGGAACAGCACGCTCAGATCGTTGCAGCCGTCGATACGGGCGGAATCCTCGAGCCCGTCGGGGATCTGCTGGAAAAAATTTTTCAGCACAATCAGATTGAACGCGCTGATCGCATTCGGGATCATCAGCGACCAGAGCGAGTTCGTCAGACCGAGCGCCTTCACGACAAAATAAGTCGGAATCAAGCCCCCGCTGAACAGCATCGTAAACAAAACGGCGAGCAGAATGAACTGGCGGCCCCGCAGATGCGCCTTCGCCAGCGGATACGCCATCAGCGAAGTGAACAATAAATTAATGAGCGTGCCCAGAACCGTGATGTAGATGGAAACGAGCATGCTGCGGAACAGCGTATCCGTTGAGAAGATATACCGGTACGACGCAAGCGACCATTCCTTCGGCAGTAAGATCAAGCCGCCTCTGGCCACCTCGGCCGGACTGGCGAAGGAGACCGCTAACACGTATACAAAGGGCATTACGCAGACGAGGGCAATGACCAGCAGCAGGGTATGGTTCACAATGTCGAAGATGCGGTTGCCCAGCGTTTTATCTTGAATCATCATGGATATTTCCGTCCTTTCTTGCGGCGCGGCCTCAATAAATGCCTTCTTCGCCGAACTTCTTGGCCAGCCAGTTGGACCCGAGCACCAGCACGAGGCCGACCGCCGATTTGAATAGGCCAACCGCCGCACTGTAGCTGTATTGCGCTTGCGTCAAGCCCTTGGTGTAAACGTAGGTATCGAACACCTCGCCGACCTCGCGGTTCGTCGGAGTCAGCATGAGGAAGATGTGCTCGAAGCCGGAGTCCAGGAAATTGCCCAGCCGCAAAATAAACAAAATAATAATGGTGCTGCGGATCGCCGGAAGTGTAATATGCCATAGCTGGCGCCAGCGCCCGGCTCCGTCGATGCGGGCCGCTTCATATTGCTGCAGATCGACGCCGGCCAGAGCCGCGAGGAAAATAACCGTTCCCCAGCCGACCTCTTTCCAGATCGATTGGGTGATGATCATCGTCCGGAACCATTCCGCCTCGAGCAGGAACGCAATTTTCTTGCCCGTCAATTGGAACAGCAGCTCGTTCAACAGCCCGTTCTCGGTCGTAAACAAAATATAGAAAATCCCTACTACGACAACCCACGATACGAAATGGGGAATATAGACAAGCGTCTGCACGAAGCTCTTGAATTTAGCCCGCCGCACTTCGTTCATCATGAGGGCCAAAATAATCGGCATCGGAAAGAAAAATACCAGGTTATACACGGCCAATATGACCGTATTGCGGAACAGCATGCCGAACTGCGGCTCGGAAAAAAATCTTGCGAAATGCTTGAACCCGACCCACGGGCTGCCGACAAAACCCAAATGAGGCCTGTAATCCTGGAACGCCATCGTAACCCCATACATCGGCACGTACTTGAAAATTAGAAAATACAGCACTCCGGGCAGCAGCATCAGGTACAGCCACTTGTCCCGAATGATATCCCTCAGCAGGATGCCGAACTTGCCCTTGCGCTGCTGCACGGCCGGCTTTCCTGCAAGAAGAGCCGTCTCTTGCTTCATCTCTGCAACCTCCTATTTGGCTTCTGCAACCGATTATCGGGTCAGTCCGCCGTGTCCGGCTATACCGCTCACATAACCAACTGCCGTTCAGCGGCGCTACCGGCCCCCGATAATCACGGCTTAACCTGTGGATGTGCGTCGGATAACCACGCTGTATACGGGGAAATAAGGGTGGTTGCCAATAAGTGTGGGACCGGGGACTTACTGCGCTCACAACGGGGCGCCTACTTTTCGCTGTACATGTAAGAGGTAAGGAGAACGTTTCGGGGATGGGGCGGATTTTGGATTATGGGTGGTGCGGTGGGGTTGATGGGGTTGATGGGGTTGATGGGATTGGTGGGATTGGCGGGGTTGCTGGGTTGCTGGGTTGCTGGGCTGCTGGGTTTGGCGGGGTTGCTGGGTTGCTGGGTTGCTGGGTTGCTGGGTTTGGCGGGGTTGCTGGGTTGCTGGGTTGCTGGGTTTGGCGGGGTTGCTGGGTTGCTGGGTTTGGCGGGGTTGCGGGGATTGGTAGGTTTGCCGGGGTTGTTGGGTTTGTTGGGTTTGTTGGGTTTGTTGGGTTTGTTGGGTTTGTTGGGTTTGTTGGGTTTGTTGGGTTTGTTGGGTTTGTTGGGTTTGTTGGGTTTGTTGGGTTTGTTGGGTTTGTTGGGGGTGCCGGGGGTGACTCCGATTGCTGGGTTTGGCGGGCTTGGGTTGGTGGGTTAACGGGGTTTGCGAGTCTGGCGGGGGTGGATGGGGATGGAACGATGGGACGTTAAATGTACACTAGTTTCGCTGGCAGGTAACGGTTTTTAGGGGCGCTATTCTGTGGATTTCGCCGGTTTCCTGCATTATAGCGGACTTTGAAGGCCCTAATGAGCGACAATTGCTGGAAATGGGTTAGTTTTGGCCAGATCGCTTTACTTTAGCTCCCTCAAAGTCCTCTAATTCTTTATGACGGCCAGTACAGAGCAAAATAAAGGACACGAAAACCGTTATTTCTCACAAGCCATCCACATTATTCAAGTTATCTCTCGTTCAGCAAGTATAGGAACACTCTTACCAGAGTACTTCGAAGTTGGGCGGCCGCTATATCCACCACTCAACGAAATGCTTCGAAGTGTAGTTCGCTTACTTCGCGTGGACACCAGCGCCTTCTCCTTGAAGCATGCCCCTGTGTACCGCACTCTGTTCACGTTAATCAACCGCAGCGTCCGACTCGAAGCTCCTCCGCGGCGTCCGCTCCGTAGCTCCTCCACCGCGCCACGCTACACTCGTTATTTTGCCAGCTCTCTGTATGACTTCTCATATTCCCGGATCAGCTGTTCGCCGCCCGCCTGCTTCCATTTGTCCAATTCGGCCTTCCAGCCGGCTTCGTCGATTTTGCTCATGATGAATTTGGTCACCGCATCCGTAATCATCGTATCCAGCTCCTTTCCCCGCTCCGCAAACGTCTCCGAATTCAGAGTCAGTGCCGGGTTGGTCACAATATAAGATTGATAGGCCTTGACGATCTGCTGATTTTTGCGAAACAGTCCGGGCTGAATGCTCGGCTTGATGGCGGCTTCCTCATCCCCCAAATAAGGCAGCATATCCCGGTAAGGCTTTACCTCCTTAAGATCCAAGGTCCGGTCTATCACTTCCGTATACTCGCCCTTGTCCGTATAGTGCCGGTTCTCAATTCCTTTGGAAATAACGGTCTGCATCGACGGTTCAAGCAGCATATTCAAGAAATCCAAAATACGGCGCACCTCTTCCTCCGACCCCACCGAATCTTTCGGAATCGCGAGAAATCCGGCATTCCCCGGCTCGCCCGGCAGCCTGATCCCGCTTGGGCCCGTAAGCGGCGCCGCATCCACAACACCGTCCGGCACGAACTTCACCAGCTTATCCTGCCACGTCTGCGCATTGCCGCCGCTAACCTGAATGCCGGCGCGGCCCGAATCATAAATTTTCACCGTTTCAATCGTATCGACGACGGCAAAGTCCATATTGATCAAATTTTCTTGATAGAGCCGCCTGAAGAGCTTCATCGTCTCATAGAACGGCTCCGTCATGAACTCCGGGGTGAATCGGCCGTCCTCTACCTTCCACTTGTTCGGACCGCCCTGAGATACCGAAAATCGGGTTAACGTGGAGCTGACATCCTGGTTGTAGCGTTTGTCCAGCACCAAGCCGTACGTATCGCGCTTCCCGTTCCCGTCAGGGTCCTCCAGCGCCATAGCGCGTATGACCCGATACCAGTCATCCAGCGTAACCGGCACCTTAAGGCCCAGCTTATCGAACCAATCTTTGCGGTATTGAATGACGGCGCGGCCGAGACTGCGGAATACGGGAATGCCGTAAATTTTGCCATCCACGGAGATGTTGTCATAGTACCGCTTGTCGGGCGCCGATAAATTCCGGTAGTCCTTCAGGAACGGACCCAGCTCCCAAAATTGTCCGGCCTTCAGCGTTGCGATATACGTCGGCGAGTAGGCGATCTTAATCAGCTTCGGAAGCTCGCCTGAAGCAATCATCAGCCGGACCTTGTCGTCGTAAGCGGATTGCGGAATCCATTGGATTTGCAGATTCGTATTCGTATAAGCTTCGATCTCTTGCTCAACAGCATTATTTTTGGGAGGAAGCTCGCCGGTGAGGCCGGCCCCAATCGATAAATAAAATGGCTCGGAGGACGGCTTCTCGCCGCCGCCGCTTAACCGGCCGCAAGCCGTCAGCGTACCGGAAACAAGCAAAATGACGATCAGGACAGCGGAATACGTCTTCATTCGGTGCTCCCCTCCATGATCTTCTCGCGATATTTTCCCGGTGTGGTGCCGTACGTCTTCCTATAGCTTCTGATGAAGGAGCTGATGTTTTTGTACTGCAGCTTCTCGCCGATTTCGGCGATTTTCATATCGGTCGTCTCGAGCATGACCTTGGCCATCTTCATCCGATAGTCCGATAAATAATCGCTGAACGGCATGCCGATCTCTCTCTTGAAAATGCGGCTTAAATAAACGGGATGGTAATTGAGCAGCTGGGCGCATGATTCGAGGCTGATCTCCCGGTCGTACTGCTCCTTGATCATGTTCACCAGCTTGTCGGCAATTTTGATATACTGCGTTTCGGACTTTTCGGACAGCACCTGAATGAGCGGATCGAATAGCCTGGATTCGAACCAATGAATAATTTCCTCGCGGGTTTGCAGATGGAGCAGTTTTTCTATGCCCCGATTCTCCCCCAGCACCTTCTGAATCGAAATGCCCTGATCTTGTACGATTTGCAGTAGACGGGACACCAGCTGCAGGAGCAGCGTTTGATGCTCGTGCAGGGAGCCGTCCTTGTACAGCAGCGCATCCAAATATTGCTGGATGATGTCCGAGGCGCTGCTAGGCTGCATCTCCCGAATCGCGTAAACGAGCCTCTCCTCCAGCACCTTCAGATGGGAATATTCGTATTGGACCGTGCCCGGACTGTTCACAATATCCCCGTAATGAACGATGATTTCCGGGCCGAGGCTGATTCTTGCCTTTAAGGCGGACAGGCTCTCCCCGTACGCTTTGACCGTACCCATCAGCTGCTCGAACGGGCTGCTGATGCCGATGCTCACCTTGACCTGCAGCACCTGCTCGGCGTTGCGCTTGATGCTCTCCGCACACGCATACAGAATGCTCTTGACCCCCTCCGTCTCTTCTTCGTCCGTGGCAATCAGAGTCACCTGGGATTGATCGATCGTGATCGGGGTGAAACGGATCGATGCCGGCAGCACTTCCTGGGCGATATTGCCGATCGCGTAAAGCAGCAGCTCCCGGTCCTGCTCTCCGTAACGGGTTTCCTGAAGATTATCGATCTGCAGCGCAAGCACGCCGAGCCGTTTCCAGCCTGCCGGGAAGCCGAACGTAGCGGAACGGTATACATAGTCATTTTCCGTCAATTGGCCCGTGAACAGCTTTAATACGAAAAATTCCTTAAGGTGGCTTGCCTGTCCCAGAAGCTGCTGCTCGACACGATCCCTGGACACAGCCAGGGACTGCATGCTGTTCTTGATGAATTCGAGCTCATCTCTCTTGTGCGAACCCGGCTGTTCCTGCGCGGAGGGGCCGAGCCCCCTGGCCACCTCGAATAAATTGCCGATAGGTCGGTACATACGGCGGGTCCCGTAAAGGGCGGCGATAAGGACGATCAGCAGGACAGTTACACAAACCAGCACGGTAAGCTCGGCGATCTTCCGGGATTCCTTCTTCAGCTCCGCGATCGATACGACGGAAACATACGTCCAGCTGTTATAGTGGGACGAACGGTACAGCACGGCAACCTCTTCGCCGTTCAGGCTCGAATGAAACAGCCCGCTGCGCTCGGACGTATCCGACTTCAAACGCTCGTTCACCTCACGGTTAATGTCGGCATACATTTCCTTATTCTGTTCGGACGTTATGATTTCGGCCCCGGAACGGTCCAGGACATAGCTGCGTTCCGATGTATTCAACGATGAAAGCGCATTAGTAATTTCGGATGCGACAATGCGGATGACGAGTATGCCTTGCGGCGTATCCGTTTGCGGGAGTATCGGGATTTTGTGGGCCAGCGTGATCGTCTCCGTCGGTTCGGACAAATCTCCGCCGCTCGAAGTCGTCATTCCCGAATACCACTGGATACTTCTTGGCCCTTTGGCGTAACCCTCCAGTTCTTCCCGGTTTTCCATCTGATCGAGCGGTTTCAGCGTATGCAGGTTCAGTACCCATCTGCGTTCGAGATTGACTAAATATGCCTGCGTAATGACGGCTTCACTCGATTGCAGATTATACAGCTCTTGAGAGAGATTGCGGATCGGTTCAAAATCCGAAGCGGCATATGAAGCATTCATCGAATTCTTCACAATCGAGGAATTGGCGAATTGGGTCGCCGACTTCTCGATCGAGCTCAGCATCTGCTCCACCCTCATCTGAGTCTGGGCTAACCACTGCATATTCGCTTCTTTCACTTTATTCTCAATATCTCCGGATGCGATAAAATAGGAGACGATACCGATGAAGACGGCAGGAAGTATTCCCAAGATCAGACTGTAGGACAATAGCCGCAACAAATACTTGCTCAACTTGATTCCTCCTGTGTGCCGTTTCTCGATAGCTGACGTTGAAACAATCTCAAATCATATGTGGGGGTACGCCTCAAACAACCTTCAAGTAATCATTATATAACATAACGGCAATTGCTGCCGGACCGTTCGAGTTGTTTATTCATTATTCCTATTGGCGGGTAAGCCCTATCGGCTGCGATTGCGGTGCGGTTGCATTTGCGCCGCATACTTGCATCATCTACGCTGGATGCGTTTCACGCAATATGCACAAGATAACTTTTTGCTTGCGTATGAGTTCCCTAAAAGTGACAAAGGCTTGAGTTTCGTTCAAACCGTTCCCCATCAGCCTAAAACGATCGGCACAAAAGCGTCAGATGAATCGTCAACATGAAAAGGATTTCGCCTACCTTCATGCATTCGCACAAAGAGGCGACCAAGGTGAGCAGCACTCAACTCGATCGCCTCCTGGTCCAAACCACGGAAACGTTATTCCACAACCATCCAATCGATATCCGCGTAACCGCCGTCCGTCCCGTCAGCCTGCCGAATGCAGAACAGACCGAGCTTCGCACCTACCCAGCCACCGGGCACTGCCGCGAACGGTTCCCCGATCGATTCGAACGTTTCGCCGTCCAAGCTGTACTGGAACGTGCAGAGCGCCTCCAGTACGACCTGGACGCGGAGGAAGGCCGTGTCGGTGCCGGCCGGCAGCGCGATGCTCTCCGCCGTTTCCTCCGAGGAGGATGTCTTGTCGCCCTGCCCCTTGACGAATGTGAGCCGGAGCCCGGCATCGGAAGGCTGGAGCGCCAAGTACCGGTACTCGTGTCCGAATACCGTCAAGCCGGCAAGCTCGCTGCTCGTCTGCGGCTTGAACGTCAGCTTCGCCGTCGCTGAGAACGCCGGTGCCGGGAACTTCTGGCACAGCACGTTCGGCGCTCCATACAAGGTTGCTGCTTCAGGCGGAAGCGGCCGGGCGAATAAGCGCAGATGTCCCGGGTTCGCCGACAGGGAGTACCATTCGGGCCTCCAGTTCGCCTGCCACTGCCACTGCAGCCCGAGAACCGTAGTTTCGAAATCGTCGCTCGTTGCCGGAACGGCCGCAGGCCACTCCCGCCCGACATTCGGCTTCTTGTGAACGAGCACCGGCTCGCCGATCCCGTCCCCGTTCGTATCGATGCCCATGACCGGCCAATCGTCTTCCCAGCGCATCGGCTGTAGATGAAGAATTCGGCCGTACGCTTCCCTGTCTTGAAAATGAACAAACCACGACTCGCCGTTATCGAGCTCTACATAACCTCCCTGATGAGGTCCGTTGACTTCGGTGTCCCCTTGATGCAGCACGATTTTGTCTTCGTACGGCCCCTGAATGTGCTTGGAACGAAGGATCGTCTGCCACCCGGTCGGCACACCTCCGGCAGGGGCGAAGATGTAATAGTAGCCGTTTCGCTTGTAAAGCTTCGGCCCTTCCATCGTCGGGTGATCCTGCGTTCCGTCGAAGACGATCTCTCCGTCATCCAGCAGCGAGGTGCCCTCCGGATGCATCCGGCACAGCTTCAGCTTGTGCTTGATTCCCGTTCGGCTCTTGGCGAAAGCGTGTACGAGGTAAGCTTGGCCGTCTTCATCCCAGAACGGGCAAGGGTCGATCCACCCTTTCACTTCCTTTACCAGGTGCAGCGGCGACCAAGGCCCGGCCGGATCGGCTGCATTGGTCATGTAGATGCCTTCGTCCGGCGCGCTGAAGAAAATCCAAAACTTCCCCGCATGGTACCGAATGCTAGGCGCCCAGACGCCGTCTCCATGCCGGACGACATCGTCGTACCCGCCGGGCAGCCGGTCAACCGCATGTGCGATCAACGTCCAATTCACGAGGTCCTTCGAATGCAGAATCGGCAGTCCCGGCGAGCTGTTGAAGCTCGAGGCTGTCATATAATAGTCTTCTCCAACGCGTATGATATCCGGGTCGGAATAATCTGCGTATAGAATCGGATTGCGGTACTCGCCATTGCCCAAATCGGCGTACCAGACCGGACTTGCCGCATTGCCGCTAACGTTCATATCTGTGTTCTCCTTTGCAGCACAAATATATGCTAAAATAAGTTCAATTCACCAACGCTTTACCGGTTAATTTGGCATTTGTTGCTTCTACCGACAAGGGAGGCTGTCCAAATGAACGACCTGATCGATAAAAAATACATCATCGACGGCGCATCGTTCGCCATTCAGCGAATGCGCCGCACCGGGTTCTCCGCCATGCCGCGCCCGCATTCGCATACGTTCTACGAGCTGTACTATTTGCTGGAGGGGGAACGGGTCTATTTTATGAACGGCAACGTATACACCGCCCAGCAAGGCGACATCGTCGTTGTCGTTCCGCATGACCTCCATTCCACCGCCAGCTCCGAGGTCGAGCAATTCGAGCGGGTGCTCGTTCATTTCACTCCGGAATTCCTTCGCGAGTCGGGCAAGGACATCCTGAGGATGCCTCCGTTCCAGCAATCGACCTTGCTGCGGCTCCCCCGCAAAGAGCAGCCCGAAATCGAGAGGCTTCTGCTGCAAATAGTCGGGGAGTGCAAGGAGGAGCAGCCCTTACACGACAGCTATGTACGCCAGCTGCTCCTCGAGCTGCTTATTCGTCTGCACCGCCTGAACGCGGTCAGCCCCGTGGCGCCCGGCTCCAGCCATCCGATGCACCAGAAGGTGTCGGAAATTACGTCGTATATTCACTCGAACTACCGCGAACCGCTTACTTTGGAGCTCTTGGCGAGACAATTTTATATCAGCCCGGCTTATTTAAGCCGCATCTTCCTGAAGCTGACCGGCTTCCATATCAGCGAATATATTCGAGTGGTCCGCATCCGCGAAGCCCAGAAGCTGCTCCGGACGACGCGACAGAAGGTGCACACCGTAGCCGAGCAGGTCGGCTTCGAGCACATTTCCCATTTCAACAAAACGTTCAAGAAGGTGACCGGAATTTCCCCTTTGCACTACAGGCAGGAGAATCGCTACTAGCTGAGGCGGACCGCCGCTTGGCCTTCCACGTCAGGGGCGATGGTCACGCTCCGTTGCGAAGGCGCCGTCCGCGGGTCGCGGCATTCGATGTTGGCGGACGAGCCGCCGGATACAGCCAGCATCGCTTGGTCCGCCGCGCCGCCCGCTCCGCCGAGCCGGACGATCTCCACGTCCTTGCTACGGTGCAGCTTCACAAGCGGGCCTTCTGCCGTGTACAGGCTAATATCCTCCAGCACCAGCCGCTTGACGTGATGGCAGATGACACCTTGCCGGGCCGTTGCGGTATAATGGCGCACCGTCACTCCTTCCAGCGGCATCTCCGCTAACCCGTTCACAAGAAATGCTTTCTCCGCCCCGGTGCAGAAAACATCCTTGATGGAAATGTTGCGGAATACCGGGGTCCCTTCGTTGATCGGGAACATTTCGTCCCTTGCCGATCCCGAGCCCTCCACCCCTTCGTAGAACAGGTGGAACGAGATCGCTTCATGGGCGATATCCGTCATTCGAATTCGTTCGATGACGATATTCTCGACAACGCCGCCGCGTCCTCTAGCGCTCTTGAAGCGAAGCCCGATATCGGTGCCCATGAACGTGCAGTCGCTGACATGTACGTGCTTGACCCCGCCGGACATTTCGCTGCCGATGACGAATCCGCCGTGCCCGTGGTAGACGATGCAATCCTTGATCGTTACATACTCGCAAGGAATGCCGAGCGCGCGGCCCGCTTCGTCTTTGCCGGATTTCATACAGATCGCGTCGTCGCCCACGTCGAACGTGCAATGCTCCACAAGCGCATACCGGCACGAATCGAGGTCCAGCCCGTCGCCGTTCTGGGCATACCACGGATTGCGCACCGTTACATTACGGATCGTCACATGCTGCGACGCCCACGGATGCAAATTCCACGCCGCCGAGTTTTGGAAGGTCGGTCCATTCAGCAAAATATGTCTGCATCTCCGGAAGCTGAGCAGGTTAGGCCGCAAGTAGTCGCGGTACGGCAAGTAATCGGCCGCTTCCGTCTTCCCTTCCGCCATAAGCCGTTCGACATTGGCGCGCCCTCCCATCGCGGCCTCATTCGGCCACCACATCTCCGCCGCTTCATCGACAACGCCGCCGGAGCTTGTGAGACGGTTCCACTGCGGTTCCGTCATTTTCCAGCGCTTCACTGGCCGCCACGCTTCTCCCCCGCCGTCGAATACACCTTGTCCCGTAATCGCAATATGCTCAGCGCCTTCCGCGTCCAGCGGCGACTGGCAGCGGATCGACGGTTTGCCTTCGAAAGTGGATGCGATCAGCGGATAGTCTTCGAACTTTTTGCTGAACAGCACGGTCGCCCCTTCTTCCGCATGAAGCTCCAGCCGGCTCTTCAGTGTCAGCGGCCCGGTCAGCCAGAGCCCCGGCGGTATGACCACTTTGCCTCCGCCGGCTTGGGTGCATGCTTCGATCGCCCGGCGGAAAGCTTCCGTATTGTCGGTCCGGCCGTCCCCCACTGCGCCGAAGTCGGTTATCCTCACGGACCGGTTCGGTATTTCCGGAAGCTGCACTTCCGGCATCGTCCAATGATTTTCCGTAGTCGTGCTCTGCGAATTCATGGCATTCCCTTCCCATCTCTTCGATAAGGTTTCATGTCCATTTCAGTATAGAGCAACGATGTGCTTATAAGGTTAGTTTAACCTTGACCGTTTGGAATAAAATTGATGATTGTTGTCCGGCAAATACGGGAAGACCGGAAAAGCGGGATATATTGTGACGAATCTACAGCAAGGGGCGAAGGTCGAACGGTTATGGACGCACTATTGCAGGCAAAAATCAAGAACGTCCGAAGGGCAATCGCGGAGTTGGAAGCTATCGCTCTGCAAGCCTCCCTGGGGGAAGGAAATGCAGCAATTTTGCCGAATAATGGAATGATATAAACTTCACTAATAGGGTGGATCGATATGTCCAAGGTAAAAACTTTTCGTATAGGCTCCCTGCAGCTATTACTCCAGGCATTATCCGGTGCGTTCCTTGTCATCCTGCTCGTCCTTGATTTGCTTGCCGCTTTCGATTCGCCGGTTTATTACATGTATTTCGCAGCGTTTGCCGATATGCTGTCCGATATCTTTTACATAACTGTAGCCTCTCTTTATTTGTATTACTTAGTCTGGCTTTATCAGGTCCATTCCATCGTTCGAAGATTGAATCCGCTGTACGAGATATCGGCAATCGGCGCTGTCTTGCGAATGATGCCCATTATCCAGTTGTTCGGCTTTGCAGATACGTTTAACAAGTTAGGCGAGCAAATGAGGCGCTATTCCATTCAAGCAGCGAAAACCATCCGGAAAAGCGTCATATATTTTTACATCCTTTCCCTTGGAGCTGGTTTCGCCGTCCGAGTGTTGAATAAGATATTCGACCAATATGAACATGTAACGCTGCTTTTGACTTTCACTCTAGAGCTTGCCTTGATCGTCGTTTTTATGATCATGACTATACGCATTAACAGCTACATCGACTATCTCAGTCAGGAAGACAACCGGCCGTTGGATCGCCAGGTCGTAAAGGCCTTGCAAGCCTATATGAAGGAGTTTCACCGTATCACGGCTTTACGGGGCTTGATGACGGATAACTTCATTAAGGAAATTTATTTTACGTTGCAATTAAGAGCGGTTCAGGATATGTCTGTAGACGATATGCTTACCGAGATTAAAGCCTACAATCAAAGGAAGTCAATCTCTTTGACCAGATATGCGGTTTCGGGATACCGATATGTTGCGAACCATCAGATCGAGGTTACCCTCGAACGCTCGTTCAACAATGGGCTGCAAGATGAAATTATTTATATTTTCCAATGCGAAGATCAGCAGTGGAAGCTGCATCACATCGTCCGGGCCTTTCAGGGCCGTCTTCAAGAGGTAACAACCATAAATGAAATAACATATATCCGATTCGAGCCGATGTCGGGCAACCCGATGGTCGTCATGGCCAACCTGGAAATGAATACCGTACCAACTCACGATCCGTTCGCTTTTTACGCCTATATTGATGTTGAAGCCAGCTTAAAGCATGAGAATGCTCTCATCTACGCCTTATATAAGCTTGATCACGCCCCTGACCTCGAGCAGGATGCATCTTAGGAGGTATTCTTTACTGCACCCCGCCAGCCTTCCTCGCTTGTCTTGCGTGCAATGTTTTCATGGCGAGTCTGGCGACAGGAAGTGCGATCAACAGTTCAATCCAAAATGCTACGCCAAAGTTTCTTGGCCAAATACGAACAAAATTTTCAAACGGCTGCAAGCTTATTTGTTTCATACCAACCCAAGTTCCAATAATGGATAGCCATAGCGACATTACCGTTACAGTAAATAAAGTATGTAATAGCACTCTGGCGTTAAATCCATCCGTCTGCCCCGCGAACTTCGGCGTCAGCTTACCGGCGATCGGCTCGGCAATCAGCCTTACGGACAGCATGACGATGACCCACATGATCGGTAGCACTTTTAACGTATCCAGATACACCGCTTTACTGAAGCCGCGTTCCAATCCCGTAATCAGCGGCGCAATCGTATTTACGGAAATGAATGAAACAATCAATAAAAAAATGAAGCCTTCCTTTCCGTTTCTAGGCAATCTTGTTTCTGGTTTGTTCTCATTGTTCATCTCTGTCATCATCCCTTCTTATCAATACCCAAGTTATTATAGCGATATCGATAGGCGTCACATAAGTGAACAAATTATGAACAAAAAAAATCCCCGAGAGAGCCGCCGGCTCGCTTGGAGATTCACTATTAATATACGTCACGCTGATAACGGCCTTGCTCCTGCAAATCGTTCAGATACGCTTCGGCCGCTTCACGGGTCATGCCGCCTTCTTTTTCAATAATGTCGATAAGCGTGTTATGTACATCCTTCGCCATATTTTGCTTATCGCCGCATACGTAGAAGTAGGCACCGCCATCAATCCACTCGAACAGCTCTTTGCTGTTTTCCAGCATTTTGTGCTGAACGTATACTTTCTGTTCCGTGTCGCGGGAGAACGCCGTATCCAATTTCGTCAGCGCGCCGTCTTGCATGTATTGCTCCAGCTCGCTGCGATACAGGAAGTCCGTCGAGGAACGCTGGTCTCCAAAGAACAGCCATGCTCTGCCCGGAGCATTCGTCACTGCACGTTCCTGGATAAAGGAACGGAACGGCGCAATCCCTGTGCCCGGACCGACCATAATAATGTCTTTCTCCGGCGATTCCGGCAAATTAAAGTGTTTATTCACTTGAATGAAGACCGGAAGCGTATCCCCTTCTTGAACGCGCTCCGCGCACTGAATCGAACATACGCCTTTACGCTCGCGCCCATGCGCCGTATAGCGGACCGCACCGATCGTGAGATGCACCTGCTCCGGATTAGCGGCGATGCTGCTGGCGATGGAATACAGCCGCGGCGGCATCTTTCTCAGCAGAGCGACGATCTCTTGGGCGGAAGCTTTCCAAGGGCCAAAGTCACGCAGCAAGTCCAGCAAATCGCGCCCGTCGATATATTCTTTCACGCCGTCTTCGGCAACAAGCTTTTTTAACGCCTCGTTGTCCGTCAATTCCGCTGCCTGCTGTACCATTTTTTTGGTCAGGAGCGTAATCTCGAAGTGCTTCAGCAGCGCTTCCCGCAGCGGAAGCGTGTCGCCTTGCTTAGAGATGGCCACAGGCGCTTCGCCATCCCATTTCATTTCCTCCAGAAGAGCGGCCACCAGCTCCGGGTCATTCTCCGGAATGACGCCAAGGCAGTCGCCCGGGACGTAGGAAAGACCGGAGTTTTGCAGCGACAGCTCGATATGCCGCGTTTCTTTGCTGGAGCCTTCTCCGTTCAAATTAACATTTTTCATAATCTTCGCTTGAAAAGGATTGGTTCGTGAATATGGTGTCGGTACAAGGTTGACTTCAGTCGATTGCATGCTTTTCACCTCAAAAATTAATATCATCTATTAAACCATATGAAGAGTAATTAGGAAATAAGTTTTTCATGAAGTTTTCAAAATATTTGAAAATGCATCGGACTTCTGCTATTTTTCTACCAATATGACAAAAATATCCGTCTCAACATCCGATTCCAGCCATTCTTACAGCAGTACCTATTTCTGCATATGCATGTTTGCCGGAAGCGGTTCACGAATCGTTACAACTATTGTATAAAATCCGTTCAACGAAGACCCGACCCGCCCTTAGTCTTGTGCCCCCGCATGACAACGGCCTCCTCCTTACAGACCTTTGTCTGTCGATATAAGGAGAAGGCCGTATGCGAATAAGCTCGAGCGGAATTTTATAGAACCATTATTTCAGCCAATTTCCCGCGTCCGCTTGAAAGACCGGTTCCGATCGCCCCGGCGTATAGATGCGAATGTTACCGCGATCCGACTGTACGGTTGGAGCCTGCTCCCAATGGACTTCGTACGTATCGCTGCCGGGCTCGCCGAACACAGCCGTAACGAGCCAGGAAACCCCCGGCGCCAGCTCGGCGCGAACGGTCGGAATGACCGTACGTGTATGCAGCACGTTCGTATTGGCATTCGGCGTAATCAGCTCTGCGCGTCCGTTCCCGTATAAAACGGCAACACCGCTGGCGCCTCTCGCGCCCGAAGCTAATACCCGGTCGTTGTCCTGAACGACATCGATGCCGCCCGGCTTGCGGTCTATCGGTTCAATACCTAACGCAAACCCGCCGTCAGCCGCGTCCAGCGATCGCCGGGAATCGATCCGGTGCACCCGGATATGCCAGGGCGTCCCTGCAATGAGCCACGTCTCGACGGTTACGTCCTGCCAAGGCCGCCACTTCGTATACAGCACATTTCCATCGATCCTCTGCTCTTCGCTGCGCCTTTTGACCCGATACAGATTGTCCCCAGCCTCGCTGAGCGCCAGCATCCCGTCGAAAGCTCCTTGGCCAAGGCCCCATTCGGCGCGGGGAACGCTGAAGCCAAAAACATTCGAGTAAACGAATTTTTCATATTTGGCGGACGTATGCGTATGCTCGTTGGTCGAAGGGTGGCCGGTGTTGAACGCAAGCACGTGCCCCTTCGCTTCCTGCCGTTGAATGACAAGGTGAGCGGGAAGCTGTACCTGGGCGCCCGCAAGCTCCGGAAGCGGCAGCTCTTCAGTCTGCCAGAACGGGTGCTCCGGCGGAAGCGCAAGCGGCAGGAACGTCTTGAACGCCCAGTACGGCGAGCACGGCGAATTGTAATTTTCGGCCATCACCAGATTCGGATACGCATACCCGATCGTCAGCGTACCGTCCGGGGTAAAGATCGGCTGCTGAAACCACCAACGCATATTCCGTAAAATAAGTCCTTTCATAACGCCCATAGGGAGCGGCTCGACGCCGGCAAACACGAGTGCGCTCCAGAATGCGGATTGGGCGAACCGGTACGCCAGGCTTCTGCCGTAGGGCAGAGCGGAACCGTCCTCAGCAAACCAATAGATGAACTGCCCGGCAAACGACGCTGCCCGCTGCTTGTAGCGTTCAGCCCGTTCCGGGTCTTCCGTTCCATCAGTTTGGCGTACACCAGGCAGTAATAATGGATGGCGAACGGACCGTAATAATCGCAGTGGCCGCCGAGCCCGTCGGCATACCAGCCATCCTGCAAATAGTAGTCGTCGATCCGGTTCAGATTGCGCTCCGTCAGCTCCCGATCGTAAGGAACGCCCACCTGCTTCAGTCCCAAATTCACCAGCACGAGGAACAGCAGCCAGTTGCAGTCCCACAGCTTCCTTCCGTTGATTTGACGAAGCCAGCGGACGACACGATCACGCTCTTTCTCGTTCAGCGGCTCCCATAGCCGGTTCGGCGCCAGCGCCAGGGCCATTCCGAACGCCGCCATCTCGACCAGCCGCTGATCGTAATCGGCGACATCTCCCCAATACTCCTCGTGCTCCGGATTCGTTCCGTTGCGAAGTCCATTCACATACAAATCCGCCAGCCCGGAATCTCCCCCGCCGGCCAGCAGCGGCACAAGCCCCCACAGTACACGCGAAAATCCTTCCAGCTCAGCCACCGCATCCGGGTAGCTTGCGCCGGTGCTGCCCAAGCGGAGGCGCGCCGAGCCCGGGCTGTAGCAGCTGCGAAGTGGCTCGCTCAGCTGGCGGAACGCCGTCTGCATATCTTCTCTCGTTCGCAGCGGATTATCGCGAATCGGTAATTCAAATGGTTTCATACGAAAGCAGCTCTCCTTTTGCCGTCGGACCTATCGCCTGCAGGCAGATCATCGTCAGTACATTGTAAAGGAAGGGAGCTGCTGATTCATAACAATATATTGATCGTTTTTAATACTATTTTGTCCGAATCGCATTGACGTGGCGGGCATCGCATCGTGCTACAGAGTCGTCTTAGGCCTCATCCGTACAGACCCGGCTGCATCTGTGGAACGGATTGACAGCGGTCCCCATGCCGGATGGCATACTGCCGGACGGGCTTCCCGTTTGCTCCAGCAGCGGCTTCATAATATGTTTCCAAGGCCAGGAGGGGTTATCGAATAACGTCCGCCGGACGAGATCCGCTACCTCGGACGGGAGCTCTGCGAGCAATATAGCTTCGCTCAGGCTTTCCTTCAGCACATGCCAAAGCGCGCTTTCTTCTTCTTGATAGCGGCCAGCCACTGACTCTAAGATCGAATACAGATTGACTTGGATCCCTAACGTCTGTATATAGACCAGCAGCTTCTCCGGCGTTTCGTTATACAGCGAATTCGGATAGCCCGGCTTCATCTTGTAATGCGGGTCGGGGATGCCATGCTTCTCCATCCAAGGAAGATGCAGCCGGACCGAATCGTGGTCGCGCAGGAGCAGTCCCGTCACTTCCCCTTGGCGTACGACGAGCACGGCATTTTGTCCGTGAATTTCCGGAACAAGGCCGAAACGAAATAGCCTCAGGATGATATGGAAAAAACCGAGACAAACCTCTCTAAAAAGTTCGGCCGCTCCCGATGCGTCAAGCCCCCGCTCCTGCAGCCACAGGTCAAACAGGTGGTCGTCATGATCGGGACCATGAACGGCTAATGCGGACATAGGGACGAGACGAATGCCGTCCGTACCGATCAAGCCGCTTGGATAGCTGCGAATCATGGCGGACAAATGCCTCGGCGGATCGGCAAACAGATCGCCGCTCACCGGCAAGTAGGCCCACCACTTGGTTTCATCGCAAAGGCTCAGCAGCCTTCTTAACTCCGGGTCGCGCTCCCGCGCCTGCTCCAGCAGCCGCTGGCCCCGCTCCGCATTCATCATATGTACGGCCGGCAAATAGCGGACCGCGCCGAGCGATACGATGCCCAGCGGCAGCTTGACGTGCTGTGCGCCGCCGTCCGCCGGCGCAAGCGACCGGGCCGACGAGGTAGCGTAGTATTCGCCGGCCTCCACTTCCAGCGGTACGAAGACGCCCTCAGCCAGCTCTTCCGGCAGCATGCCGGGCAGCACGGCTTCGGCCTGCCACGGATGGGCCGGCAGCGCCATATATTCGTCCTGCGCTAGCCCGAGGCGGGCCATCGCCTCCTCCACACGCCGCCGGTCGCCGGGTGTGAGCAGCAGCTCGGCCGGAGCCTGGAATGGGCTGCCGGCCGGATCCTGCGCTCCGCTGCCGGAGATCAGACGGCTGCGCCGCACCGCCAGCCACCGCAGCCGGATCGGCAGACCGGATTCCGCACTGTACGCTTCATATTCGGTCTGCGTCCATCCGCCCTTTGCTTTGGCGACGGGATGAAACGGGCGGTCCCGGAGCGAAGCTCGGCGCTCCAGCTCTATGATGCTCCACATCCGCTCCAGCCTGCTGCCATGCCCGCGTTCCGCTCCGTCTTCACGCTGCAGCCCGGATTGCCTGGACCTCTTCGCATAGCCCTCGGTCCATCGCGTCTGCTCCAGTGACAGCCGGAGCAGCTGCAGCAGCCTGGCAGGACCCTCCCCGGCTTCAGAGAAGCCCCCCGCCGAAGCGGTTTCCTCCTTGCGGGCGCCTGCATAAAGACTGTCCGTCAACCGCTGCAGCAGCTCGACCGGCCCGAGGCGAACGGCCTTCTCCGGCAAATCCGCCTTCACTTCAAACACACCGCCGCCCGCATACCGGTAAGCTTGCACAATGGCGGAACGAACGGGGACCGCAAGGAAATGGCCCCCTTCCTTGTCGATCCGCCACTGGCAGCAAACCAGGTCCGTATCTGCCGTGCGCCAGCCGGGAATTTCGAACGCAGCCTGCCGTAAGTCGGTAAAAGCCTCAGCCGTTCCCCAGACGTTCTCGGCCAGCAAAGCGTTGACCAAATCGGCAAGGATTCGCTCCTCCGCACTACACGCCTCAGCTGTCGCGTCATGCTCCTGTGCCGGCATAGAGGCGGAAAGATTGACGCCGCCAATACTCATGACCGTTCCCTCCCTAGGAAAACATGCTCCGGATGGGCATGGCTGAGGAAATCGTGAGCGGAAATCGTCCAGCCGTAGGCGCCGGCGTAGTGGAAGAGAAGCACGTCGCCGATACGCAGCCGGGCTACGCGCACATCTCTTGCCAGCACGTCTTTCGGCGTACACAGCTCGCCGGCCGCCGTAATTTCGACATCGCGAACTTCAGGACGAGCGAACGGATAATCCCACCGCTCCAGCGGCACGACCTCGAACGGGTGGCTGTGCTGCCACGCTCCCGGCAGCCGGAAATGATGCGAGCCGCCCCGCAGTATCGCATAATGCTTGCCGTGATTGCACTTTAAGTCAATGACCTCGGCGGCGTAGTAGCCGCAGGCTGCGGCCATGTAGCGTCCCGGCTCGAACAGCAGCTCGACGCCCGGAATGCTTTGCTCCGCAAGAACATCTCGCAGCCCGGTAGTAAACACACTCCAATCGAATGTCCGATTCGGATCCGTATACGAAATACCGAAGCCGCCTCCCGCATTCAAGTATCGTAGAGACAGGCTGTAGGCCTCCTGCCATTCCTTCGCCCGCGCCCAATAGACGGAGATCAGCTTGGCGTGCAATTGAGGATCAAGGTTATTGGAAATCGAGTGCAGATGGAAGCCTTCCAGCTGCACATGGGGCAGCGACAGCGCTAAGCGGATCGCCTCCGGCACCTGCTCTTCATCGATTCCGAACTGCGTCGGACGCCCGGCCATCACGAGCGTCGCCTCCGGAAACGATGCACGCAGGTTCACGCGCAGCAGCACCGAAGCCGTCACCCCAAGCCTGCCTGCAAGCAAAGATATCCGGCGCAGCTCATGCGTGCTTTCCGCATGAAGCAGCATCACGCGCCGCTCCAGCGCTTCCGCGATCTCCTCGTCCTTCTTGCCGGGGCCTCCGAAAATAACGGGCTTGTGCTCCGAAACCTCGCGAATCTTGCGCACCTCTCCGATGGACGCGGCCTCAAAGCCATGGACAATGGGCTCCAGGCACTCCAGGATAACCTTCGAGGGGTTCGCCTTGATCGCATAAAACAGCCGGCAGCCGTCCGGCAATCCCTGTACGATGTCCATTGCGCGCTCCCTTAACGCCTTCAGATCGTATATAAATGCGGATACCGGCTGCGTGCGCTCCCGCTTCCACTGCTCGATCCAAGCAATGACCTTATCTTCCTTCTTCAATACCGCTACACTCATGAATGCCCCCGCCTTTCCCTATCAAATTATGGCTGCTCCGAAGCGGCGAATGCCTGCAGATGCGCCCGCAGCGCCCGAAACGACACGCCCCGCTCATCGCCAAGGACGAACGCCTTAACGCCAAGCCTGCACCACTCGGCGTAATCCTCCGCAGCCCGCGGAATCGCGCAATACGGTACGCCGCTCCGGCAGGAGGCGGCATGCACCTGCCGCAGACCTTCCTTGACGGCCGGTGCACGCGTTTGCCACGGAATGCCGTAGGATTGCGACAGATCTGCCGCCCCCTCGAGCACCATATCGATCCCCGGCACGGACAAGATGTCCTCCGCCCGCTCCACACCTGCTTTGCTTTCAATCATGGGCACGACCATGATTTCCTCATTCGCCCGCTTGATATAACCGGCAAGATCGGATTTACCGAACGCCCCCATCCGCCCGCTGTTCAGGCTGCGGCTCCCTTCGGGGCCATATTTGCAGGCGCGCACGATCCGCTCCGCCTGCTCCCGCGACTCCACCTGAGGGACGACGATGCCGAGCGCACCCGCATCCAGCACGCGCAAGATTTCCTTCGGATTCGGCTCCGATACGCGGACGAGCGGCGTCACTCCCGCCGCCTCCGCCGCACGAATCATATGCTCGAGCGTTTCCGGATTGACCATGACATGCTCCGTATCGATAATTATGAAATCAAATCCGGCGCAAGCGACCATTTCAACAACGACAGGAGAAGGAATGGAGCCGATCAGCCCGAATACGGGCTGTCCCTCTCGCAGCCTCCGCTTCACATGATTCGTTCCCAGCATCGCGCTCACCTGAACGGATGCAGCGGGTTCGGCGCAGCCTGCAGCCGAACCTCCGCGTCCCCGAACAGCCTTCTGGACGTCAGCTGCTCCACCCGGATCGTCTCCGTGAACAGATCGAACGCCCGGAAGCGCGCTTCATGCTGAGGATGACTGCTCTGATAACCGTGAATGATCTCGGCAGCGATCCCCCAGAAGCGTTCCTCCGGCAAACCGTAGTGCTCCTCCAAGAAGAAACAGAGCTCCGACAAGTTAATAAAGAAGAACGCGTCATGAACAAAGTCGCGTACCCCCTCCGCCTCATCCGTTTCGATAAACGAGTTCGGATTCACGCGCGCATGGTACGAAGGCAGCGAATGCAGCGCCGGGCAAGCATCCGGAGCCGTGAGATGCGCCCGCGAGAAACGGATCCCGTCGTGGAAATCCTTGAACGCGACCCGTACCGGCGATCCGTCCCTGTGAATGAGAACCATGTTCTGCGCATGCGATTCCAGCGCGACGCCGTGGGCGAACAGCAGATGAAGGAGCGGCTCAATCGAGCACAGGAGCAGCTTCCTTGTCCAAGCCTCGAGCCCAACCTGTCGAATCCACGGATCGATGAACGGTTTCCCTGTTCGTTCCACATGACACAGCGCATTAAAGGGCGCCGCTTCCTCGCCGCTGCGCAAATAGCCGTGCAGGCTTTCCCGCCATATCGCCCCGAGCGTTCCGTAAGCCGCCTGCCTGTCAGGCTCCGGCATCGCTTCGTGATCGAAGGCGACGCCCGCCACTTCCCGCAGCAGCACGAAATCCATCCTCACCGCTTCTTCATCTTGCTCAATTAGGCGCGCAAGCCAATCCGAGATGAGCGGCGCGTTCAAAATCGTATGCTTAGCCAGCGTCCGTTTCGTTGACGTATTGATAAGATTCATCGGAAGCTTCACATACGCCCTTTCCCGGCGGCTGATGTTCGCAAGCGTGCGGATCGATTGCTGCGGACGGTATTCGTCAGCACCCTCGCCAAGCACAATCATGCGGCCGTCGGCAAGCTGCCGGTAAAACACGCGCACTGTCGACTCTCTCCACTGCCATGGATGGACAGGCACGAAGCGATAGTCGTCCGGACGTTTCCCCGCTTCCCTCAGCTTGGCCGCAAAGCCGGCCAGCACCTCGGCTCCCAGCTCCGCCTGCATAAACTCGCTGCCGCACAGCGAATCCGATACGGCCTGTTCGCTATCCTGAGCCGGTACGGCGAGCCAAATCAGCTTGAGGGCAGGCTTAAACTCCGGACCGTACGCCTCGTTATCCGACAAGCTGAAGCCAATTCGGGACTTGTAGCTTGGGTGGTAAGGATGGCCGTCCATGACGTTCCCCTCCAGCGCATCGTAGCTGCGCTCGGAGCCCCGAAGCTCCGCCAGCGGATTCGCAAACTGCGCTTGGATGTCCTTGAGCAGCGTTTGCAGCAGCTCCTCCGAGAAGGCCTCGAGCCTTTCCTGCGGAACACGGGGACCGAGCACCTCCCATACGAATAAACTCAGCCTCGCTTCGGATAGCTCCCCGTCCGGTCCGAGCCGCTCGATCGGATGCCGGCGGCTAAGGCGGATGCGCGCGAAGCTCCGTTTGAGCCGCCCATGCACGATATATGCAGCGGGAACGCCTTCCGCGGACGTACCGTAAATCTCAAAGCGCTCCTCCTCTTTACCGTCCGGGTCGAACATGTGCCCGCTGACCACGATACGCTCGTAGAGTAACGTTTCAATCAATTGCCGAAGCATTCTGCGCTCCACGCGCGCAAACTCATGAGAACGCAGCGCCTCCGCCCATGCGTTCTCACGAAACAACGTTGGCTTTACTTCATCTTGCAGCCCGTTCATTGTGTCACCTCGCAGTCAACAATCGGATTCGGTATCGTTACGAAATCCGGCGTTTCTCCCCGTCCTTGAAACCTGCTGACGAAGTTGGCCTTAGCCGGCAGCACCGGCGCTGTAAGCAAATCGTAAATATAGCCGGAGAGCTCCTCTTTTGTGCCATTGATCAGGCATTGCCCCCGCTCTGCATGCAGCAGCCGGCGAACCGTCCTCCAGCAGTACGCTTCTTCGGTCCGGCTGTATTTGGCAATACAATGGATCAAAGCGCTCAAGTGATTGACGACAAAATAATACTTCAGCCGCTTCCAGGCTTCCGCCCCGGAGTACAGCACCGGGCTGTCCGCCGGTACCGTCTGCGGCGTATAGCCGAGCGCCGCCGCCTTCCCGCTGTGAACGCTGACACCCTCCAGATCGCGCACGTAATAACGAGCCGGCAGTCCGTTCTCCAGCGATACGAGCGAATTTTGCACATGGGCTTCCAGGCTGATTCCCGTCTCGGCAAAGAAGCGGAGCAGCGGCAGCATGGAGCGCTGCAAATACGCCGCCAGCCATTCCTGCCAATCCGGAAGCCGGCCGCCGCTCGACTGGCGCACAGCCCGGAACAGCAGCGGCTCGCCGGAATCACCGCTCTCCTCCAGCAGGGAAGCTACGACAAAGCAGCGGGTCCGCTCCTCTTCGTCAAGCTCCGACGCAGGCCGGTAAACGACGGCAAAGCTTGCCATCAGCCGTTCCCTCTCCGCCGCCCCGGCGCCGGGAATAGCCACAGTCCGGTATCCGGTCTCCCGCAGGATACACATCCCGCCTAAGCCGTCTCCCGCCGCCTGACGCTGCTCAAGCGCCCGCTGCAGCACGCGAGCCGCGTCCATCGTCCGCCGCACCTGCTCGACTGTGTTTTCGCGGATGAAATTCGTTATGCGGACATGAAGCGGCAGCTTGTAAAACATCGCCGCCGCAGGCTCCCACACCGTCCGGACGGACGATGTCGGGTATACGACCGGCCCGATCGCGCCAAGGTCGACCAAATCGCCACGGCCCAGCAGCTCCTTGACGGCGGCTTGCCCGCACACATACCGCTTCTGCCACGGATGAAGCGGAAGCAGCTCGTACTCTCCCGCTCGCGCACCGAGCCGCTTCAGCGCCTGCCCGCGCACCTCAGCCGGCACTTCGCCGCGTTCCCCTACCCATTCCTCCCGGACCCACTCGCGGGCTACAGCCATGTAGTGGAGCGGAAACGCCCCTCCCATTTCCGGCGCGTACTGCTCCAGCTCACGATCCGTAAAGCCCTCCGAGCTTTTCGGCGTCGGATGAAACGGATGCCCCAGAATGAGGGATTGCTCGGATCGGATATAAGAGAGCGGGCTCCCGTCCGCAGGCGCGATATCCGCACGCTCGGATCTGCTCGCAATATACTTGGCGGTTCGGCGGATGCTGATCCCGATCTGCTCCCTCATCTCCGCCCGGCGGTTACTTCTCAAGCCGGCAGGCTCCCGAAAGCTGACCTCGGCAAGCAGCAGGTCGATGAGCTGTCCTGCATCGAGCAAAGCGTAGGCGTCATCGTTCTCATCCGCATATGCCGCATAAAAGCGTTCCCCATAGTCGTGCTGACCCGTCATTGAATAATAAGCGAGCGTTCCCGCAATCCTCGCTCCCGTTGCCGGCAGCAAGATGACGAAGGGGATTTCGCCGGCGCTTTGCCGGATAAAGCCGGGCAGCGTCCGACCATCCGGGAGTCTCGGGTCGAACACGCCTGTTTCCCGCAAGTAGCAGTTAAGCAGTCCGCGCAGCGCCGCCTGCTCCGCCTGTTGACGGCCGGCCAAGGGTGCAGCTAAGGCAGGCTCATAGTTGTGCAGCATGTCACGTTCTCCCTCCGCTTAATATAACGGCAGCCGCAAGCCGGCCCCTTCCTGTAACGCGTGTAAATATATGCGTCTTGCGCAAGCGATATCCTCGATCGCCATACCCATCGGATTCAAAATAATGATTTCGTCCTCGCGCTCCCGGCCGGCCTTCGAGCCGATCACAATTTCCCCGAGCTCGGCGTACAGCTGCTCGCGCGAGAAGCGTCCCTCCAGCACGAGCTGGTTCAATACCTTCTTCTCGCGATTGGACTGCTCCCAATCGTCGACAACGACCTTATCCGCCAGCAGGTACGCTTCCTTGTGCACATCCATAATGGAAATATTGCTGACGAAAGCTCCTTTGCGAAGCCATTCGAAAGGAATATAAGGCGTATCGGTCACCGTGCAGGTCACCACGACCTCCCCTTGCCGGACGGCCTGCTCGGCGCTGTTTGCCACCAGGAACTTAACGTGCGGACAGCTCGCCTGCAGCGTCTCTGCAAGCCGCTTTGCAGCGGACTCGGACTGATCAAATAAATGTACCTCACAAATGTGCTCGTAATGCTCGAGCAGTGAGCTCAGCTGCGCTTTGGCAATGACGCCGCAGCCGACGCAGGAAACCGACGTGAAGCCCTTCCGCGCCAAATACCGGGCCGCGACAACCGTCACCGCAGCCGTACGCATACTGCTGATCAGTCCGGCCTCCAGCACCGCGATCGGATAGTGGCTCTCCGCATCGTTCAGCACGATAACGCCGCTCGCCCGTTCCATCCCTCTTTGCTGCGGGTTATCATGCTTGCTTCCGATCCACTTGATACCGGACATCGGCTGTGCGCCCCCGATATGCGCCGGCATGGCGATGATCCGGTCGGCAATATGTCCTTCCTTGCCGGCCGACCGCAAATACGGCTTAAGAGGCTGTACGAAATCGCCGCGGGCATGCAGTGTCAGCGCCTCCTCCAGCGCTTCCGCATACAGCCTGGAAGAGCCTCCGCCCAGTCCGGCAATCGTCTCGCGGTTTAAATACAGCAGCTCCGGATTCGGCGAGCGGAAAACGCCGGATGCCGCTCCTGCAGCTATGGCGTTTCCCTCCTCCGTCCGAGCTTGTTCCTGCAATGAATTTGTCGTCATGTTCATTCCCCTTCCTTTCCCTATGCGGTTCACGGTTCCTGCGAATTTGAAGGCTTAGGGCAGCTTCGCCGCCCATTCGTCGTCGTACACCATGTCCAGATACCGATCCCCGCGGTCCGGCAGAAGCGTCACGATTCTCAGCAGCCGCCCTTCCTCCGCCTCAAGCTTGGGAAGCAGCTTGCGGATTGCAGCGACGATCGAACCCGACGAGCCGCCGGCGAAAATCCCTTCGCTGAGCAGCAAATCCCGGCAGCCCTGTACCGATTCCTTATCGCTGACGTAGATAAAATCGTCAATCTCCGCCCGGTTTAAAATTTCCGGGATACGGCTCGCACCGATGCCGGGCAGCTCCCGCTTGCCCGGCGCTCCTCCGAACAGAATCGATCCGACGGCATCGACGGCGATGACCCGCAGCGCCGGAAACTTCTCCCGCATCCGGCGGCTCGTGCCCATAATGCTGCCCGACGTGCTGACTCCTGCAATCAACAGATCCGCATGATCCAGCGACTCGGCAATTTCCGCCCCCGTTCCTTCATAATGCGCCTTCCAGTTATTTTCATTGGCATATTGATTGATCCAGAATGAATGGGGAACCTGCTGCAGCAGCTCGTTCACCTTGCGAATCCGGGTGATGAGGTACCCTCCCTGCTCGTCGCGCTCCTCAACCATTTCGATTCGTGCGCCCATCTGCCGCAATATATTCAAATTCGTAGGAGCGATTTTCGGATCGACGACGCAGGTAACCGTTAGCCCGTAAATCCGGGCCATCATCGCCAAAGCGACGCCTAGATTTCCGGAGGTGCTCTCGATCAGATGCGTACGCGAATCGATGGCGCCGGTGCGCAATCCATGCTCGATAATGTAACGTGCGGGCCGGTCCTTCATGCTCCCGCCCGGATTCATATATTCGAGCTTCGCTATGACCTGCACATGCTTCTGCGGAAACAGCCTGCTTAAATGAACGAGCGGCGTACCGCCGACACAGTCGGCTACCGAGCCTTTGACCGACGTAACGTCCCGCTCCGTATGCATGATGGATACCATTAGTGTTCCTCCTCAAACTTCAACTCGAAGATAATGATAATCATTCTCAATATCTTCGCGAGTATCGTAGCATACGCCGGAAAACCCCGTAAATTCCTCATTCGGATAATCGTTTTCATACGTTTGAAGTAATTTTTATTGCGGCAATCGGGAGATTTCATGCAGGGCAGGCTCGTCCGCGCGGCCTCCTAGCATCATTTACTTGAGATAATATATAAACTCCGCACCGGAATGCTCGAGCTCCAGCGCTTTTTTCATATTTTGCATATGCTTTTTCACCGTATTCTCCGAAACGTACAGCTCGCTTGCGATTCTTCTGATCGAATAATGATTGCAGAGCATGTAGGCGATCTGACGCTGCCGCTCGCTTAATCTTCCGAACGGGCCGTCCGGAACCGCGCGCGCCGCTTCGGAACGTTCCGCGCCCGTCATCATCCCCGGTTCGCCAGGCGGTTCGCATTCCAGCGTGATGACGACCCGATCGGCCATATCCATCGCCGATAGCTCCTTCACGATCAAGCTGTGCAAATGGGCCAGCTTCTCCCTCTCTCCTGCGCTGTGAATCCTGGAATCGACAATCAGCCTTAGCTTCCTTGCAGTCATCATTTCACTCCTAATCCGTGATCATGGATCTGTCAAACCGTCTGCAGCGTTCTGCCTGCCGGACGCTTCAGTCCCATATGCTCTCTGAGCGTCGTTCCTGTGTATTCCGTACGGAATAAGCCGCGCTTCTGCAGAATCGGCACGACCCGATGGATGAAATCCTCAAAGCCCCCCGGAAAATACGGCGGCATGACGTTAAAGCCGTCGGCCGCTTCTTCGTTGAACCACTGCTCCATCTGGTCGGCGATTTGCTCCGGCGTTCCGACCGCCGTATAATGCCCGCGAGCGGTGGCCGTGCGCAAAATCAGCTGACGGATCGTCAAGTTTTCCTTGCGCGCCATATCGACAAACATTTGAAACCGCGCCTTCTGTCCTTTGACCTGATCGATGGGAGGCAAATCCTCCAGCGGTACCGGGCCGTCCAGCGGGTAACGGAATAAATCGATCTCGAGCGAATTGGACAGCCGAATGAGACCGAATTCCGCCGTCGTCAGCTCCGCCAGCATCGCTTCCTTCTCCTTCGCCTCCGCTTCGGTATCGCCAATGATCGGGCTGAAGCCGGGCAAAATATGCAGCTCATTGCGGGACCGCCCGTATTTCGCCATCCGGTTTTTCAAATCGCTGTAAAAACGCCGTCCCTGCTCCAAAGAGCCTTGAGCCGTAAATACAACCTCGGCCGTTTCCGCGGCAAGCTCCATGCCCGCATCGGAGGAGCCTGCCTGCACAAGCACCGGGTAGCCCTGAGGAGATCGAGCGATGTTCAATGGCCCTTTGACGGAAAAATATTTCCCTTTATGGTTTAACGGGTGAATTTTATGATCGTAGTCGGTAAAGATGCCCGTCTTCTTATCGATCACTAGAGCATCGTCCTGCCAGCCGTCCCATAATCCCTTCATGACGTCTAGAAATTCTTTGGCCCTCTCATAGCGCGGTCCCCATGGTCCGGATGACGCTCCAGTCCGAAATTCAGGGCCGTCGCATCGCCGACCGAGGTCACGCTGTTCCAGCCCGCCCGGCCCCGGCTAATATGATCGAGGGAAGCGAGCATACGGGCGGCGTTGAAGGGCTCGCTGTAGGTGGTCGACACGGTACCGATCAGACCGATGCGCTCGGTTGCGGCGGCAATCGCCGACAGCATCGTCAGCGGCTCCAGTGCGCCGCCGATCTTGTACTTGATCGCCGGGGTCAGGACGAGCGCATCGGCAATAAACAGCGAATCCAGCTTCGCTCTCTCGGCGGCTTGTGCCAGCTCGGTATAGTAGCGAATGTCCGTCACCCGCTCCGGGTTCGTATCCGGGTGACGCCACGACGCCTCGTGATGGCCTGTGTTGAGCACGAACAAATTCAAATGCATTTGACGTTTCGTTGTCCTCATGGGAGCGCCTCCTCGATCTTAAATTCTTAAGTGCGTTCAATGTTCGATACGCCCGATCCGGCATGAGCTCCGTTCGAAGAAGCGGAAGCTTGAGCGCCGGCAAACAGCCCGACCAGCAGCCCTCCCGCCGCGATCATCGTCCCGTACAGCGCCAGAATCGCTGATGAACCGAGCTCCGCCCCAAGCCAGCCGCTCGCCATCGGACCGGCAATTTGGCCTGTAAACAGAATGCTTCTTGTCCATCCGAGCCTCATACCGAGCTGTCCGCCCGGGGAGGCGCGGGTCACGATCACAAATACGGACTGCAGCAGCGCGCTGGATGCAAAGCCCTGCAGGGCCCTGAACGGGAACAGCCACACGCCGCCCGGTGCGAAAGCTTGCATGTAGACAGCCGCTCCGCACAATGCGGCGGCAATCATAAAGTTGCGGTTCACCGGCGAAGCGTCGTTTCTTCTTCCCCACCATCCCGAAGACAGCCAGACGGAAGCCCAATTGACCGCTTGCAGCATGCCGACCCACAAAGCCGTCTGCGACGGATCGCCGACATACTGCTTGACGTGCAGCGGCTGCACAGGCAGCAGACCGTATATCGCAAAATTGGCAACAATACCGGCGGATAAATACAGGATTACCCGCTTGTCCCCAAGCAGCGAAGTCCACAGCCTGGCGCCCTTGCCGCCTGCAGGCTTCGCGGCAGCAGGCCGTTCGCGGCGGCTCTCCTTCAGCTTCAAGCAACAAAGCAGCGTCCACAGCAGCAGAACGCCGCCGAGCAGCAGAAACAAGCTGCGGAAGCCGACGGTGCCAAGAAACAGCCCGCCGAGCAGCGGCCCCAGCATGGAGCCTGCCGCAAGCGCACCTTCCAGCTGCCCGCGCACCCGCCCCTGCTCCTCCGGCCGGGCTTCGGATGCCGCGAACGCGCCGACCGCATCCACGACGCCGCCTAGCGCTCCTTGAAGAAAGCGCAGCACGAGCAGCTGGAGCGGCGTCGCCGCCCAGGCCATAGCGGCCAGCACGCAGACGGTGGCCAGAAGCGCCCTCACGACCATCCATTTGCGGCTGCTCAGATCGCCGAGCCTGCCCCATAACGGCGCCGTCATAGCCGCAGACACAGCCGGCGCAACGAGGCACAGCCCGCTCCACATCAGGACGGATGACGGATCGTCCTCCCCCAGCTGCTCCACGTAGAAGGGCAGCATGGGCGCGATAACCATCGAGCTAAGCACCGACAAAAAATGCCCGACCCACAGCAGCCGGAAATTCGTTTTCCATGCGGAGGTCATCGGGCACGATGGCTCTTATATGTCATCATTTCACCTCGCTTGCATGGTAACCGTCCATGAATGAGTCCGGATCGCTATCCGCCAATTGATATTGATAACCATTATCATTCACGTGGGTTTATACTACCATTTTCCAGCACTGGTGAAAATACTCTAAATTGATCATTTTGATTATCCGATCGGAGTAAGAGCGGCGATGGCGCTTCTTCATCAAAACGCTTTAAGCAGCTCGCGAGAGCTCTTCTTCTCCGGGGCGGACGCGATTACTCTTCCCTTGCCGTGCGGAATGCAGACCGGGGTCCCGAACAAGAGATCGGTACCGATCTCGCACTCCATGCCGAACACCTCGCGAATCATCGTCTTCGTGACGATCTCTTCCGGAAGCCCCTGAGAATGGACGCCCTTATTGTGAACGGCAATCATATGATGCGCGTACCGGCACGCCAAATTCAAATCGTGCAGCACCATCACGATCGTCCGCTGTTCCCGCTGATTTAACTCGAACAGCAAATCCAATATTTCCACCTGATGCGCCATATCGAGATACGTTGTCGGTTCATCCAGCAGCAGCACCTCCGTGTCCTGCGCCAGCGTCATGGCAATCCAAGCCCGCTGCCGCTGTCCGCCGGACAGCGAATCGACAGGCCGCTCTTTAAACTCCTCCAGATCAGTCACTCGGAGCGCCTGCATGACCTTCCGCTCATCCTCCTCGGACCATTGCTGAAACAGCGTCTGGTACGGGTAGCGCCCCAGCCGGACCAGCTGCAGCACCGTTAGCCCCTCAGGCAGCGTCGGCCCCTGCGGCAGCACGGCCATCTGCTTCGCCACCTCTTTCGTCGACATCTGCGCAATGCTGCGGCCGTTCAGCAGAACGGAGCCTTGCGCCGGCTTCAGCAGACGGGCGAAAGAGCGCAGCAGCGTCGATTTGCCGCAGCCGTTGCTCCCGATCAGCACGCTGATTTGGCCCCGCGGTATTTGCAAATCCAGATTGTCGATAATGGCGCTGTCTCCATAGCCTAACGATAAAGCCTGCGCAGCCAAAGCATCCATTGCCGTTCATTCCTTTCCTTATCAGGTCTTCAGGACCGTCTCTTCTTTACTTTAATCAGCGTGTAGAGAAAAAATGGCGCTCCGATCGCCGCAGTGAACACGCCGGCCGGAATATCCCGCGGGGCAAACAGCGTCCGGCCCGCCAGGTCCGCGGCAACGAGCAGAATCCCCCCGACAAGCGCCGAGCAGATCAGCAGCAGTCCGTGCGCCCCGCCCACCAGCCTGCGCGACAGGTGAGGCGCCATCAGGCCGATAAAGCCAACGCCGCCGACAAAGGCGACCGCCGCCCCGGCTAAAGCCGCTGCGGTACCGATCAAGGCAAACCGCTGCAGCTGGATGCGGCCGCCGAGCAGCACCGGAAGCTCGTTGCCGAGCACCTGAATGTTCAGCCTCCTTGCCAGCACGGCCAGCACGGGGATGAGGCCGAGCAGCCACGGGGCAAAAAATTGAACGCCCGTCCAGTTCGCCCCGTATACGGTGCCGGTAATCCAAATTTTCGCCTGACTGGTCACAAATATCGGGCTAAAGACGAGGAACAGCGTCTTGAACGCCTCCAGCAGCGCGGTTACGCCCAGTCCGATCAATATCATCCGCATCGGAGATACCCCATGCTTCCATGCAGCCAAATAAATGAACGCCGCCACCCCAAGCGCTCCGGCAAAAGCAAACAGCGGCAGCCACTGGATGCTCGTCGTGACGTTGAAAATCGCCAAGTACAGCACTGCCATCATCGCAGCCCCGCTCGTAATGCCGATCACGTCGGGGGAAGCGAGCGGATTGCGGACGACGGCCTGCAGCACCGTGCCGGACAAAGCCAGCGCCATGCCGGCCATCAGCGCCAGGAGCAGACGCGGCATTCGGAAATTCCAGATGATGTTCGCTTCCATCTCCCCGCTTGCGGGACCGGCGGCCAGCATCTGCACCGTGCGCCAGGGCGGGATCTGCAGCGTCCCCACGCCGATGCTGATGACGGACAGCGCGATCAGCAGCAGCAGAAGGGCCGCAGCGATCCAGCCCGCTCTCTTCTCGAATAACGTGGAGAACTTGCCTCCCGGCACCCGAATCGTGACATACCGGCTCATTTGCCCATCAGCTCCTTTCGCGCCAAATAAATAAAGAACGGGGCGCCAAGAATGGCCGTCATCACCCCGACGGGCACTTCCTTCGGGAAGGCGACAAACCTTGCGCTAATATCCGCCCCCAGCAGCAGGGCGGAGCCGAGAACGCCGCAATACGGGATGGTCCAGCGGTGATCGATGCCGACCAGCCCCCTCGCTACGTGAGGGATAATAAGGCCGACAAAGCCGATCGGTCCGGCTACAGATACCGAGCCCCCCGCAAGCAGGACGACGACAAACAGGGAAAGCAGCTTCACTCGAAACGTATGCTGACCGAGCCCTTTCGCCACATCCTCGCCGACCGAAATGACATTCATCGCCTTGCCGAGGCTGAGTGCAAGCGCATAGCCTATCGCGAACAAAGGCAGCACCGGCAGCACGTTGTCCATGCTCCGCCCTTCGACCGAGCCCGCCAGCCAGAGCAGTACGTTGTCCAGCGTTCCTTCGCTGGACACCAATATCGAGGATGAGAAGGATAAGAACAAGGCTGACATCGTCGCCCCGGCCAAAGTGAGCTTCAGCGGGGTCATGCCCTCTAGCCCAACCGAGCCTACGAAATAGACGGACACGGCCGCCGCAGCGGCGCCGCCCAGAGCAAGCCACACGAATTCGCTTTGCGAGGTGACCGAAAAAAAAGCGACTCCCGCCACAATAAAGAAGCTTGCTCCCGCATTGATGCCGAGTACGCCGGGGGACGCCATCGGATTTCGGGTTAACGCCTGCATCAGCGCTCCTGCCATCGCCAGTGCGGACCCGACCAGCGACGCTACGACGGCCCTCGGCAGACGGATCCCGCGAATAATGGCATGCTCGTTCGACCCGTCAAAATTCGTATAGGCGTTCCACACGCTCAGCCATGTCGTATCGGCATAGCCGTACACGTTGCTGGACAAAAACAAGACCGCCACCAGTACCCAGCCCCACAGCAAGCCCAAACCCTTTGACCTGTTCGATTGAAGTATCATGTGTTGCCGAACCTTTCCGCCGCCACTGTGCCTCGCAGGCAAAATTCAAACCCGCATCCGTGCCGAAGGACGGAATGCGGGTAAGTTCATCTTCATCTGCAGCGCGGCATCACGCTTATTTGAGCAAATATTTTTCCAAATCGTCCAGCATCAGATTGGCCGAGATAATACCGCCTGAGGAATTCCAAATGCCGTCATTCACTTTGAACGCCTTGCCGTTCTTGACCGCATTCAAGTTTTTCCACAGCGTCTCCTCCTGCCATGCCTTCTCGGTCTTCGTCGTAATGCCCTTCTCATCCTCCAGCGTAAAGTAGAAGATCACATCGCCGTCCGCATCCGGGATTCGTTCCTTCCCGATAATTTCGGCGAACGTCGGCTTGTCTTGGGAAGCCGGCCGCTGCAGACCGACCTTCTTCAGAACGCCGCCCGGGAACGTGTCATGGTAATAAATTCTTACTTTATCTTCTATGTAGAAACGGACCAGCGATACCTTCGTATTGATTTTGTCGCCCAGCTTCTTCCTGAGCTCCTCCGCCCGCTTGTCGAACTCGGCGAGCTTCTTGTCGCCCTCTTCCTTCTTGCCCAGCGCTTCCGCATATACCTTGTAATTGATAAACGTATCGGAATTCGTTCTTTCGGAGAATACGGTTGGCGCGATGCTCGACAGCTGCTGGTAAATCTTTTCCTGCCGGAGCTTGTTGCCGATAATCAAATCCGGCTTCAACGCCGCGATCGCTTCGAGGTTCGGCTGGTTCTCATCGCCGACGATCTGAACGCCCTCCAGCTGGTCCTTCAAATGATCGTACATCGGCTTCACGCCCCATGCCTTCACCATGCCCACGGGCTTGATCCCCAGCGTAAGCGAAGCCTCAACCGCATCGTTCACGAGCACAACGACTCGCTTCGGCGCGGCCGGGATCGTTGTGTCCCCCATCGCATGCTTGACGGTATATGACGCACTGGCCGTCGTCTTGGCCTCATTCTTACTTGCCGCAGGCGCTGCAGTGACGGGCGCCGTACCCGATGCCGCCGTGCCGGATGCCGCACCCGTAGACGCCGGCGAGCTCGCGCCGCAAGCCGATAGGAGCAGTGCCGTAATCATCAGCAGCAGCGACACAACCTGGAATTGCCTTCTCTGTCTTGACATATTTGTTTCTCTCTCCCTTTTCTTTGATAATGATTCTTGTTATCATTTAAAGTGTAGGGCATCGCCGTTCGTTCGTCCATGTCCTGGTGTATCCGTTTTGATTCACGATTGTATCCTCGACGAGGCTTACGATTATTTCTTATAAGGAGTCCTGTCCTCATGATCGTATCCCCTTCAGGCTCAGTCCGTACAACAAGCGGCAAAACCGTGTACCTGCTTTCTTCGATCCGCCGGCTGCGCCGCAAGACGTTATCCTCAAGCCGCAGAACCGTACCGGCAGCCATGCTCTTATTCGTCGCCGAAGGGCGGGGCGTTCTGCACGTGGACCAAGAACACGTTGCGATCGATGCGCCTCAATGGTTTTTCCTGGCGCCTGGAATGAAGCTGCAAGCCGACGTCCATTCGCCGGAGATCGAATATTATGTCATCGTGCTGGAGCCGATTACAATTGCTAAGCGGCGGGGCCGCTATACGGCGGCGGCGCATCCGGGCTCCCTCGAGCCGCCGCCTGAGCTTTCGCCAGGACGCTTGCCGATCCGGGATATCGGGCAGGGGCTACTCCGGACAAAGGAGCTTTATGCGGCTTATCAAGCCGAGCTCGCCGGACACGCACAGAGTCAATCCGATATCCGGCTGCAGGGGCTGCTCGATTACCTCCGCCATGATTTGACCGGCCGGCAAACGGCTCCATCTGCCGAAACGGGTGTAGAAGCCTGCATCGCCTACATGCATCAGCATTATGCTGAAAAATTAAGCCGGGAGACGCTGGCCGACCGGGCCAAGCTGACGCCGAACGCCTTTTGCCGCAGCTTTAAACGGACAACGGGCCATTCTCCCACCGACTATCTAAATCAGATCCGGATTCATCATGCGAAAGCGCAGCTGTCGCCGGCTCTTCCCGTCAAGGAAGTGGCGGCGGCCGTCGGCTTCAGCAGCGAGTACTATTTCAGCCGTATTTTCAAAAAGTATGTCGGCCTTTCGCCCACCCACTTCATCAAGAGAGAGCGCCTCAAGGTGGCCGCAGCTTCGCGCTGCGCCTTTCAGGATCATTTTTCCTCGATAGGAACAGAGGCGGTTGCCGCCGTCGATTGCTACAGGTATCCCTGGATGGACGAAGCCGAATATGCGCGCACGCTTTCCTCGCAGCTCGAGCAGCTGCGGCTGGCGAAGCCGGACCTGATCGTAGGCGATTTCTTTCATCGGGATTTATACGATACGTTGAAGGAAATTGCACCTACGGTTATTTTGCAGCATGACTTGAACTGGCGGGCCGCGCTGATGCAAATCGCCGATCTCGTCGGCCGGGAGAAGGAGGCGCTGCAAGCCGAGCGGCGGTTGAGCGAGCTGGTGGACCGAACCCGGGAGCAGCTGGGCCGCTTCGTTGAGAAGGAAACGTTGACCGTCCTTCAGGTGATTCAAGACGTCGTTCGGATTCAGGGGACGGTCCATCACCCGCTCAATGAGCTGTTATATGCCGAGCTGGGCTTCCGGCCGGGCAATGCCGTACCGCGCAATAAAATGAGGGAAGAGCTTACCGTGGAGGAGTTTCCGCCGCTCGAAACTGATCATCTGTTTATAATTCGGCGGAGCCAGCAGCCTCAAGTGGAGGCGCTGCTGTCCAGGCTGCGGCAAACTCCCGCGTGGGCCTCGATGCAGGCGAAGGCCAATCCCGGCACGCACCTGATCTCGAATTGGCTGCTCCTCAGCTGGACGCCCCGGGGGAGGGAGCTGATTTTGAGGGAGCTGGCCGAGCGGCTGACAGGTTCAAGATGAGTTGATTATAAACAGCGGCTAATTCGCCCAACTTATGCGAAATTTCATTCCGGAAATGTTCGGCATGGCATACAGAAAGCGGTGACCTCGTCAAGACGATCACCGCTTTCATCGCATGCACATATAAGTGTCGCAAATCATATTTCCACTGAAAGAGCCACCTGATTGCCCAGCAAGCTAGTATAGCGTATGAATCCCTTCGCCGCGTCTTCAAACTGCGGACGCTTCCCCCTCATCGCCGCTACGAAGCTGTCGAAGCTTCCGATCCCGATCGCTCCCGCCTCTTCCGTACTGATGACCTCGACGACAACGGCATTGCTGCCGTTTTCCCCTGTTATGGTTATCCGATCGTCCAATTGTTCAGCTGCATAAGGTAAGAGCAAGAAGACAGCTGCGTACACTTCATCGTTAATGAATCCGTACAGCGAGCGCTCTTCCATCCGCCAATCGCCTTTCGGTAAAATACCGACCATGCGCTCCCCGCTTCCATGTGCCGCCGGGTACAAGGCTATCGACACGTTCCGGTTCAAGGCAATGTCGCCGCCGTCGCTTTGATGCCGCGGATCGCCGGCCGAATAATGGTCTCCGGGCTGAAAGAAGAAGAGCTGATTCACGCTGTCATGGTTGACCAAAGGAAACGTCACATCCCAGCGGTGCTGTTCGTTATCGTATTCCCGGAACCGCTCCAGCACGCCTCCGACCGCATAATGCTGCGTCATATACGCGTATGTATTCAGCCGAACCTCGCCGGAATCCGTCTGCTTCGTCACGACCCGCTTGACTTCGGCGGGGACACTACGGTCAAGCGCAGCGGCCTTCGCTTGGGCGGGAGCTTCATACGATAGAAATCCGGCATATTCCACTCTTGGAAGCTCGTGAGGCAGCTCGAAATCGCCGTACTGCACGTAATCGAACAGTACGTTCGCATCCTTCGGAATGTCGTGGCTCAAGCCGCGCGAATGAGGCCCCGCCCATGCGCCCTTGACATAATAGAGCGACCTTTCCGTCCATAAATAGTCGAGCATCGCGCGTAAGTCAGCCGCAATCTCCTCCTGCCGGACCATCTCCAACGCACAGGTGAACGCCTGCACCCAATGCCAAAACCACGGCAGGCAGCCGTATTCCGGCATCCCCTTGGTTTGCACGTGGAGCAAGGTGCTCTTCAGGCTTTGCCAGCCGTCCTGAAGCAGTTCCTCGTCGCCGAACCACTGTCCGAACAGCAATTTGGCCGCCGTATATTTGGCCTCATGATGGTTGTAATCGCGCAGCGGCTTGCGGAAAAACCCGCTTCGGTATACGTGCTCCAGCGCTTGCCGCATCGATGCCCGGAGCCGCTCCGGCAGCCCCGCGCCGTAACGGTGGAAGAAATACATCAGCAGCGAGCCCATCAGCTCCACCGGCAGCGAATTCGGTTCCGCTTCGCGGGGAACCGGATGCAGGTGCAGCGGCCAGTGCCCGTACGTCCCGCTGTGCGGGTCCCGGTCCTGCAGCTCAAGCAGCTCCGTGAAGATGCGGCATGCCTTCGCTTGCGCCTCGGTCCGGTCGAAGGAAAGCTGCAGATCGGGATTCGCTGCGGCCGCGAATAAATAGGAGGCGTAGTAAAAATTATTCCGAACATCGGTATGAAACCAAAGCCCGCTGCCCAGCACCGGCTGCTCATGTGCCAGCAAGGCGATACGGCGGACGATTTCCTGCTTCCTGCTTGCCATGCTCATGACCAATCCCCCGCTTCATCCGGCGCCTCGATGCGTACCGTGATGATCGTATTCATAACATCCGCCTGCCGGCTATTCCCAGAAAATAACTTTCGCACCCTTAAGCCGCGCCAAGCCTTCCACGAAATAATAATCGCCGTAGATCAGCGGTACATCAACATTTTTTCCTTCGGGGAAGTGGCTCGTGCCGTGCAGGATCAAGCCCTCCTCGGCCGGATCGTCCCAAGCGCCGTAGTTGGTGTACAGCGACTCCAAGATTTGCACGCCGGCATTGCGGTACACATGGGCCTCGACGTCAGCCACCTTATCGGCCAGCAGCAGCAAGCCGCTCGCCGCGCAAGCGCCGGCGGAGGAGTCACGGTACTTCGCCACACCCTCCGGAAGCCGGAAATCCCAATACGGTACGCGGTCCTCCGGCAGCTGGGACAGAAAGAAATGGGCCACCCGCTTGGCGCCGGCCAAATAATCCGCTCTGCCCGTATGATGATAGGCCAGCGTCAGACCGTACAGCGCCCACGCCGTTCCCCTCGACCAAGCCGACTCCGGAGCATATCCTTGACCGCCGAGCCTTTCCTCGCACTCCCCCGTGTGCGGATTGAAGCGAACGATGTGATACACCGAGCCGTCCGGACGGATGAAATGCTCCAGCACCGTGTCCAGATGCGCCTCGGCGACATGGCGAAAGCGAGGATCCCCCGTCACCTGCGAAGCCCAGAACAGAAGCGGCATATTCATGACGCAGTCAATGATCGCCACACCCGCGTTGTCTTCGCCTTCCCGCCACGGATTCCAAGCGCGGATGTACCGGCCCTTCAGATTCAGCCTTCCGACCAGCATGTTGGCGGCAATGAGCGCGCGGCGCTTCGAGTCTTCGCTGCCCAGCAGCTTGTACTGGGCGATGCTGGTCAGCGTCCACATAAAGCCCATATCGTGATCGAGCTTGTAATATTGCTCCAGTACGGCATCGAGACCGTTCTCGCACTGCTCGGCGATCCGGCGGAAATCTTCGCTGCCGGTTCCGGCATACAGCAGCCACAGCTGCCCCGGCCAGAAGCCCGCCGTCCACCAGTACGGCTGCTCCAGCACATAGGAGCCTCCGACACTCGCGTGCGGGTAACCGCTGCCAATTCTCTTGCTCGTGCGCTCGACCTTCCTGACCGTTTGCTCCCATGCCTCGTCCACCCAGCTGAATGTCGCTTTCTTCATGACTTGCTCCGCCTTTCTTATTGAAATTGAAATGATAGCGTAACGCGAACCTGCCGCTCCGGCTGCCGTACGGCGAAATCGATCGCATACCATGCCGTGTCCTGTCCAAAATGATCCCGATACGAGTGCTTGCTTACGGATGGACGCAGCTGCAGCGGATCGCAGCCGATCCATAACGTCCGGCCGTTCCCGCCGGTAACCGTAACCATGCCTTCGTCCCCGATAACAGGCTCAAGCTTCGTGACAAACCGTTCCACGAGTTCCGACGGCTTCTCCGCAAACACGAACAGGTCTTCCAGCAGCAAACGCGGCAGCTCGGCCTTCCGCCAAGTAAAGCTCCTGACGAAGCTGCTTACGTGCGGCACATGATACGCTTTCGTCAAATCGAGCGCGAACGTATCCTCTCCCCCGCCGATTTCGGCTTCCAGACATATCGCCGCGCTGCTTGGCCCCGCCATCTGCAGCTGCCCGTCCACGATCGGAACGGAATGGCCCTGCGACCCGTTGCAGTCGTACGTATACCTGTCGGGACCGAAATAACGGTTCGTATATTCGCCGCTGCCGAGATCGCACAGGAACACTTCGCCGCAAGCCGTCAATATAAAATGTCCAAGATCGTTATGATTGTGCGGCTCGTCGTTATGGCCGCCCTTGGCGGCAAAGCCGAAGCTTCCGGCAGCCGATTCATGGCGGGAAACGAGCCACTGCGCATTCGGCAGCACATAATCCGCCGGCTCCCATGAAGCCCCGCTTTGGCCGGGCGCGAACCAGAGCAGATTGCGCACCGCCGGCGCCCAGCGGCTGCAATGATCATCCGTGTACGATGCCCGAAGCCCGGCCGGAGGCGCTGCAACGTCTGCGGGAAACACCGCCGCCAAGTAATGCGTTAGGCCGATATGCACCTTCGCGCGCTGCATGGAATCGGAGAAATTGACGGCAATATCGCCGTCCAAGTACGCCTTCTGCTGGAACTGCGCGATGCGCCGGACCTTCTCCTGCCGGAACAAATCGATACCGCCGTCGGTTCGCTTCGCCAACAAATCCGCAAAATAAACGAAAAAGCCGAAGCCGTAGTTCCAGTAGCCGATCCCCTCAAGACAAGCGCCGTCCTCGCCGAAGCCGGCCAAGTAGCGCTCCATACTGGCCAAGGCCTTCTCAATGATTGGAGCCAGCTGGACCGGGTCTTGGATCATATACAACGCCGCCGAGGCGATCGAGCCGGCGCAGACGGCAGACCAGTTATGCTCGGCCGTCTCCCAATGATAAGGCCCGTGCAGCAAATACGGCTTGAACAAGCGCCGCACGACTTCCTCGGCGATCCGGCTCGCGATGAGCGGCGGAAGCCAAGCCTCGCACATCCGCCATATTTCGCTTAACGCAAACCCGGTTTCAGCGGCGAACAGATCGATCCGCGTTCCCCGCTCTCCCCGGCTCCAGCCGGGGCCGTCAACCGCAAACGGCTGGCTGCCGTCCGTCTCGACCGAACCGCTGAGGTGGGCGGGAAGGCACCATGTATATTCGTTCAGGATCGACCAAATCGCATCCTGAAGCGCTTCCCGGAATTCCGGGCGTTCCGGCTCGAGCTGCGTGAGCAGCCCGAACGTCGTCAGCCTTCTGCGCTTCTCGAAATACACTCGCTCGAACTCCAGCCGGCTGCCCCGGCTTTCGTACATCGAGAACAGCGTATACGTCAGCTCCGGAATCGGCTGTCCGAGCAGGCGCTCCCCCTCGGCGCGGATTTCTTCGACTGCGGGCCGGTACTCCTCCCCCGTATTCACGGTTCGCCAACAATCCTCCGGCTTGCCGTTTGGAAATAAAAGCCGGGAATCTCCCGGCTTCTTTGCTAAATTGGGGCTTGCTGAACAAGATTCGTTCCATTTACACCCAACGTAAGTCTCTAAACCCAAGCAGT
>NZ_JBHLWN010000104.1:0-14214 GCF_042432825.1 Paenibacillus chartarius
ATACAGGAGGCGCTTTTTCTTTTCAAACCGCAAATTAATTCATTACAGGAATAGCTCCTTTATTACTTAACGAAGCGAGGAAAAGTTTGAAAAGGTCGTTAGTGCCTGACAGGCATTGTTCACATTTAACTTTTTAATAGAAGGAACCCTTTCAGGCGCCTCGCTTCGCTATTCACTTATGGAGGATCATCGAGGAAGAAATCATGAGGAAAGGTACAGACTGCTCTACCAGCTGAGCTATTCCGCCTTGAGGCGAAAGTTGGACTCGAACCAACGACAAGTCGGCGTCAGATGCGAAGTAACCCTTCCATGCGCCTCGATGATCGTGTTCAGCCGCCGCGTGCCCGCTACGGCTCCTGTGGTTATTTTCGCTGATTTCGGGAAGAACGAACATGGCGGAAGTATTACGACTACACATAAACTTTCCATTTCGCCCCAATCCCACCCCTGCTACAATGGAGGAAGAGTTTTCACCGGAACGGGGGATTGCGTGTGGCTAAGGAAAGCTTTGATAAAGAAGTGCAGTTCCTGCGTATGCTCGTACTGACAAGCGGGGCGTTCGGCAGACAACAGTTTGCGGAGCGGTTGGGCATTTCCGTTCACACCTTCGATAAAACGATCCGGCGGCTCAAAGAAGTCGTGAGCTCTATGCACCAGCATCTGCCGCAGGAGGAGCGCAAGGAGTTTGCCGAGACGATTCGATTCAGCTACTACGACTCCTCCGATCCGCTGCTCTTATTTCTGTTTCGCGCCAAATCCGTCAAGGAATCGGAAAGCGAGCGGATCTCGCTGCTGCTGGGTGCGATGAACGAGCAGGCTTTGACTGCGATGGAGCTGCTGGACATGATCTGCTGCAGTCTGCCTTCCGGGCTTCCTACGCCCGACGAGAAAACGATTCGCTCAGACCTCAAATATTTGGAAGAGGTTGGCGTCATCAAGAAGGAGCCGGGGCCCCGTCCGTACCGGTATCGCCTTCAGGACGACTTGGTCCAGAGCTTATCGGAGGACGAGCTGATCGATCTGTATGATTTTGTCGACGTGATGGCGAACACACAGGTACCTTCCGTGCAAGGCTATCTGCTGCGCGACGGACTTAAGAAGCATCTGCTGCGCAGCCAGGCCCGCCGGGATGCCATCGAACCTTTTCTATATAAGTATCATTACTACTCGCGAATTTTGGATGAGGCGCATCTGTTCACGCTGCTGCATGCCATCCGTCAGCGCCGTAAGGTCCGTTTTTTGTACTTCTCTCCGAAATCGGAAAAGAGCTACGCCTCCAAAAACACCAACCCTCTGTTCGAAAAGGAGCCGGAGGGCAGAGCCGAAACGACGCTGCCGCTCAAGATCGTCTACGATCATCAATATGGGCGATGGTATTTGCTTGCCTACGGCCGGGAGGGAATTCGCAAATACCGTACGGAAGGGCTCACTCAGATCGAAGAGGATGAAGCCGTGGACGATACTTGGTATGAGGAGAAGCAGCGCGAGCTTGCCGAGAAGCTGCGGCACAGCTGGCTCATCGATACCGGCCGGCCGGTGACGGTGAGGGCCCGATTTTACAATCCGGAGGGGCCTGAACCGAACTTCATTAAAGAGCGTGTACTGCTGCAAGGGCAATGGGGGCAGATTGTGCATGAGGACGAGCATTCGTTTATATATGAAATTAAGGTTAACGGGACGATTGAGATCAAGCCGTGGCTGCGCAGTTTCGGTTCCAGCTGCGAAATTCTGGAGCCCGTCAAGCTTCGCCGGGAAATGATTGCCGAATGGAAGGAGATTCGGTCCTACTATGAATCCGTTTGAGAAAATATTCAACCACCAGATCATCTCCCGGCTGGAGGACTCCGGTACGTTCATGGTCACTTCGCACGAACGGTCATGGCTGAAGACGATGCTGGACCATCCCGCAGCGGCCGACGCCTTCACGGCGGAGACGCTGGACAAGCTGCGATCCCTGCTCGAACCTGACCCGGTGATGGACACCTCCAGCCACTTGATCGAGAAAGCCCGCATGCGGGAAAAGCAAGTCTACCACCCGCTCCTGCGTACGCTGCGCCGGCACATGATGAATAAGTCGGGCATCCGTCTCACCTACGAGGTGAAGGGCGGGCGTGTGAATCAAGACCATTCGGGCTTCCCGTACAAGCTGGAATACTCCATGGTCAAGAGAGAATGGTACCTGCTCTGGTATCACACCCGGCATGGCGCCTTCATGAGCACCCGGCTACGGAAAATCCATTCGATCGCGGCAGAACCTGTCGATCCGTCGGCGGCAGAGAGCATTTTGAAGAAGATCGGCACCCTCCTGGATTCGCGGAATACTGAAGTGGTCATTGAAGTTGTCCCTGGCTATAACGGAGAGCTGTCCCGTATTCTGTACGCCTTCTCCTGCTTCGAGAAACATGTAGCCTACGATGACGAGCACGATACGTATCGAATCCGCGTCTGTCTGCTTGAGGACGAATTTGAGTATTTGCTGTCCAAGCTTCGTTTTCTCGGGAAACGGGTTCGGGTGGCGGAGGGCGACTATTTACAGAAGCGGATGCTGGAATCGTCGACAAAGGCTTTGGAGCGTTACGGGGTTATGACGAGAGATGAGGAATTGACTTCGTGAGGAGGAGCAGCATGGAGCACAGCGTACAAATCAATCAAACGACCATTTCCTTGCTCAAAGGTGACATTACCAAAATAAAGGCTGACGCGATCGTGAATGCCGCGAACACAAGCTTGCTTGGCGGCGGCGGCGTCGATGGCGCGATTCATAAAGCTGGCGGCAAAAGCATTCTCGAAGAATGCATGAAAATCCGTGAACGGCAAGGAGGCTGCGCTGTCGGCGAAGCCGTCACGACAACGGCGGGCAATCTGCCTGCCTCCTATGTCATTCATACCGTAGGCCCTGTATGGAACGGCGGAACCAACAACGAAATGGAGAAGCTCAGAAGCTGCTACATGAATTGTCTGCGTCTTGCCGCGGAACATAACGTCAAGAGCATCGCTTTTCCGAATATCAGCACAGGGATATATCGGTTTCCCAAGCAGCTGGCGGCTGATATTGCGCTTAAGGCTGTGGCAGACAGCTTGAATAGAGCAAGTACTGAGCAGGAACCCCTCGAGCACATTACCTTTGTCTGCTTCGATGATGAGAATTTTGATATTTATCGCAGCAAGATGACAGGGTTATGAATTTGCTACCGAAACCCCTCCTTTTTTCCGACTCCGCCTGGATAACCGAAACCATAAATAAAATAACGGAGCCGCGGGATCGCGTTGCTCCGTTATCCGTGTTCCATGCAATTAATTCAAACTGTTCAATGCCTCTTTGATCGCCGGACTCAGACTATACGTGTTAATGATCGTCTGGATGGATTCGGCGCGTGTTGCGCCCCCATTCGGGTCGAAGGTTTGGGCGGTCTTGCCGGTGAATATCCCAAGAGCAGTTGCCTTCTTGATTGCTTCTGCACCGAAGGCCTGTCCCAGATCGGTAAATGGTACGTTGGATGTATCCCGGTTAAGGATGTACGCATTCAATACCCGAGTAATCATGAGCGCCATCTCTTGACGGGTGATCGTTTGTTCAGGTCGAATAGTACCATCCTCATATCCGGTCAGTACGCCTACCGCTACGAGCTTCTTGAGGTTATTTGTAGACCAATGGTCGTTAATGTCATTGAATTCGGCAAATTGCTCTTCATTCAGAGTTACTTGCCTTGATGCCATATCCACAAAAGCCCGGTCAATCATGGCTGCAAACTCGGCGCGCGTGATCTGGTCATCAGGCTCGAAGCCACCTTCGGGATAACCGTTAAGAACGCCAAGCTTGGTCAATTTCTCGACGGAAGGAAGGGACCAATGCTGATTCACATCATCATATTGGATCGGAGATTCCTTCACACCGCTTCGGAGTATTTCCGCAGTCCTGGACTCTACACCCGTGATTACATTGCTGTCCGCGTTAACGACCCGGCTTCTAAAAATATCGTTAGGGTTCTGATACTCCTCCGATCCTTGCGGCGCGGCCGGCGTTATAGAGACGGGCGGCTGTTCAGACGTAACAGGTGCAGCCGGTGTTGCCGGTACTGTAGGAGTTACCGGTGAAGGTGTATCATCTTCCCCCGAATCATCATCCGAGCCGCCGCCTGAGCTGTCGCCAGGATTGCCAGGCTGCTCCGGCTGATTATCTGTAACCGTTTGATCGAGCGGCGCCGATGTGCTGGCGTTGTACTGGCTGTCTCCACTGTAATCGACAGTAATGATGTTTGATCCAGCAGGCAGCTGATTGGTTTGATATGTCGCCGTACCTACGGTTAAATCTGCTGTCCCCATGACAATGCCGCCATTCTTAAATGTCACACTGCCGGTTGGAGTGCCGGAGGTTCCGGAAACAACTGCCGTAAACCATACGTTTTCACCTAATGTGGACGGGTTCCGATTACTTGCCACATGAGTGGTTGCGGATGCTTTCGGCATTGATGAAATATCAGTAACCGTCTGGGTTAGCGGCGAGGATGTACTTGTACTAAATGTACCGTCTCCGCTATATAAAGCTGTGATCGGATGGGTTCCCAGGCTGAAGTCTTTCGTCGAGTATGTAGCTTTGCCTACCGTCAACGGAGCAGTAGCTAGTACGGCATCTCCATCCTTAAAGGTTACTGTACCTGTAGGCGTTCCCGGAACTAACGGGTTGGAGGCATTCGATACCGTCGCCGTCAATGTCACCTGCTGCCCCTCGACAGACGGGTTTAAGCTGCTTGCTACTGCGGTCGTTGTTGCAGCTTTGCTTACAACCGTTACTTTAGCCACTCTAGACGGACTTGTCGCTGTCGTTATCCCTGTTTTCGAAGGATCATAATGTGTAATGAGAACAAAGTAATATTTTGCACCCAGCTCGGACGTGTCGACCGCCAGCGAGCTTCCCGTTTGTCCTGCAAGAAGGGTATCCGCTTCTGTCCGGTTCTGGTCCGAGGCTTGGTACCATTCATAGCTGAGCGTACCGCTGCCGGTTGCAACTACGCTCAGAGTTACCGGATCATTAACGCTAACGGTGCGGTCGGCCGGCTGCGTCGTAATGAGAGCCGGGGCGACGTGCGTCGGCTCCTCCCATTTGGCGTATAACTTAACATGGCGTGGCCCCATCGTAAAGCTGTCCCCCGCTTGATACGTTGTGCCTGTTCCATCGGCCTTCGTATTCCATCCGGCGAATATGTAATTGTTGCGCTTCAAGTCACCGGAATTGCCTAGTACGGTAACGGAGCTGCCATCCGGATACGTATTGCTATCCGTTGGAGGCTGACCGATCGTGCGATTGTTCCCGTCATAGATGACATTGTATTGGCGAACGTATGGACGGAGTCTCGGGTAATCTTGACCCTCTTTAATGATCCATATGTTGTTAAAATCCCAATTCACAAAAGTACTGGCCGTTCTCATTTCCTCCGTCGTTTTTGGCGTGCCCTTTCCTGTGCTCCCCATCCCGGAAGTTTCCGTATCAAAGTAGCTGCTCGTAACCGTTACGCCGCTATCCGAAAAGCCATAATTGCTGCTGCCCGGTCCTTCGACCTTGCCAGCTGAATAGGCGTTTACAATGGACCCGCCGCTGCCCCCAATAAACCCGCCCATGAAAGTGCTTGTTGCCGTACCTTCATAGATGACATTGCCGGTAGCATAACTATTGTCGATTGTGGATGTGCCTTGTCTGCCTATGAATCCTCCGGCAATGATATAATCGTGATTGCTGACGTAAATATTGCCTGTGGCATAACTTTTCGACACATTGCCAAGGCCGTTATGGCCTATCAATCCTCCTGGGATCAGTCCTCCAGTATTATTCCTGTTTGCAATAACGTCCCCCGTTGCGTAAGCGTACTCAACTGGGCCTGCAGTATTTTCCCCGATCAGACCGCCTATACTTCCCCCGCCTGTCACGTTACCCGTGGCGTAACTGTCATGGACACCTTTCGTACCGTCCAGCCACCCGATCAGACCTCCGATATTGGTACTGCCTTCTACGTTGCCGCTTGCGGAGCTGGCGTCGACGGCAGTAAAGCTGCTAAACCGCCCGATCAACCCGCCTATATGCAATTGTCCGGTTACGGTTACATTGGCGGAACTGCTGTTAATGGCGGCATTTCTCTCCAAGAATCCGACCAGACCGCCCACCTGATCTTCGCCGTTCACGGTGCCGCTCGCGTGGACATTTTCGATCAGGCCTTTATCCGTATGACCTATCAAGCTGCCCGTATTATCCTTTCCGACGACTTTAACATCTGTCAAATTTGAGATTGCGAATATAACCGTCTGTGCTGACAAACCCGAAAAATCCTGCATCGTTGTATTGCGGACGGCTTATGGTTAAGCCGGAGATCGTATGACCATCCCCATCGAAGCCGCCTTTGAAAGGATAATCGAAACTGCCGATCGGCGTCCAAATATCGTACTTGATATCAATGTCTTTCCCTAGTTTATAGTAACCGTATAAATTACTTTTGATATTCTTGAGGTCATTTGCTGTCGTGATAATGAACGGCTCCGCTTCCGTACCCTTTCCACCGGAATAGGCGTATGCTTTGCCTGGAAACGCGGAAAGAGATGACAGCATGACGCTTGCGATAAGTAATAACGCAGTTAATATGGGCATAATCGTTTTCGATATTTTGTTCACTTATGTAGCGCTCCTCTAGTGTTGTGTGAATCAGTAATACCAAACAATGCTGCTGTCCGCCCCTCCATTCGACATATGTTTACTTTATTCGACATTATAGTATCATGCTTTTGGGTCTTGTGACCATCCTTTATTGATCAGCTTGTTGCATTGCTCACCGCTCCAAATACGGCAGAAATCTATTGAATGAAAAAGAGCCGTGCAATCATCTTGCACAGCTCCTTACTTTACGCGATTCTGATAATAGACACATCTGGATCTACTCAGTATGGATACCAAAAAATTCCGCCGCCGTCTCCGTCGTAGCCCTAGCAACCTCTTCGGCAGGTTTCCCGATACAACGTGCCACAGCTTGCAGGATGTGCGGCAGCAAAGCCGGCTCGTTCCGCCCATTCGCAGGCTTCTCCTTCAAGTCCCGCGGAGTCAAGAACGGCGCATCCGTCTCAATCATAAGCCGGTTCAGCGGAATCATACGGACAAGTTCCTTCAGATGCTTGCCTCTGCGTTCGTCACAAATCCAGCCGGTAATCCCGATATGGAAGCCCATATCAAGGTAAGCTCGGAGCTCCGGCAGAGTCCCGGTAAAACAATGGACTACCGCTCTTTGGACAGCATGCTCCTTAAGAATCGCAGTAAAATCCGCAAAGGCTTCCCGCTCATGCAGGAACAGAGGCATCTTCAGCTCTAGCGCCAATCGAATTTGCTCGGTGAACCATTTGCGCTGAACGTCCCGCGGCGAGAATTCCCGATTATAGTCCAGCCCGCACTCCCCGATCGCCACCACCTGCGGCAACGCAGCCAGTTCCCTTAGCTTCGCGATCGTTTCATCGTTGCAGCTCTTCGCCTCATGAGGATGTACTCCGGCAGTTGCATACAGCTCCCCGGAGTAACGACCGGCATAGCGGGCAGCTTCTATACTATTTCTCAGGCTCGTTCCTGTAAGGATTAGGGGTGAAACCTGATTCGCCGCCGCTCGTTCGACTACTTGCTCCCGATCCTCGTGAAACGAACGATGCATCAAATTAACGCCAATATCAATGATTGGATGATTCATGGTTCGCCGCCTCCATTTTTGCAGTATTCATGACCGAGCAGCTTTGGGGCGGCACACGATCAGCCAACCACACTTCGTTACCCGCATAGTAAAATATGACTCCTGCTTGCTTCGCACTTGCCGTATCCACCTTGAGAATGACCAGCTCTCCCCTGCGGCTTCCCGCAAGCGTTGCAAAATGAGTACCTTCCGAGAGATGAACATACTGCCGGCCCATCGGACTTATTCCTTCTTTCATGATCGATGGGAGGGCTTTCTCGTCACCTTCTGACTCTTCCGATTTCCGAATTCTGCTACTTGCAGTATAACCTTCTTGGAACCGAAGAGCTCGGGAATGTTTGGTTATATGAAATTAGCCCGGCTTGCTTGGCACGCCAGGCCTCTGGCATGGAACACGCCGACGCGTGCAACGGTATAGAGCGGTCGGTATCCATTCGACGTGCAAGTCACTTGGCATGTTTTAAGTTTCTTGATTCTCACCTATTGACAATAATTGTATTTCTGATTATTCTTTATTTATTGATTTATAAATAAATCGTTGCGGAGGTGAAGACATTTGCCGCTGGCAAGGATCGGATGGGGCAACCCATGGTCAAAGCCGTGGCGGTATTAGCGAGGCGATGAAATGACATCATTACGACCGTGATTCCGTGGATGCCGCAGCGGGAGTGGCATAGCCGTAGTCATTGATGACCTTGTCGGTTGGATGAAGTTGGCCCTAAATGCTTTGCATATGGGAGGATGCACCCTGACAACCGTTCGGAAAGCCTGGCGGCTTCGCATGATTGCAGCAGGCAACGGCAATGTTTGCCGCTTTTATTTTACTTTGGCATTTATTTATTAATAAATAATTAACATGAAAAAGGAATGGTGAATCTATGGAAAATAATTTAAAAATGTTCGCCGGAGAGCGGCTGCTTGTGATGACCGGCCTGCTCGGCTTTTTGCTTGCCGCAGGCATCGCCGTCTATATGGCCTTCTACGGTTCCGTCGTATTACCGGAAGGGAATATCGAGAGTGCGTTCTCATTCAGTGCCGCGATCGGGATCTTTGCTTTGTCTATTGCAGCTATTCTGCCGATTGCGGGCTTGAGCCCAAGGAAACGTGCAAGCATCCGTTGGCTTTATATCATCGGTTTCTTATATGCGTACGGGCTCGAAACCATCCAGCATTTTCGCGGTATTAATCCGCGGTTTTCACAAGTTGGATCGGTCGGCGATATGATTGCCGGGATCTTGTTCGGCCTGGATTCGCTCATGCTCATCGTCCTCACGGTGCTGCTCGCCCTTCCGTTTTTTCGCTCCCGGCAGCCGCTGGAACGCCCGTGGCTGGTACTCGGCATCCGTTATGCTTTCGTTTCGACGATGATCGCCTTTGCCGCGGGGTTATGGATGACTGTGCTGCAGGGCCGATACACGGGTGACGCCGGCAACCTGATCGTGCTGCACGGGTTGGGATTCCATGCTCTGCAGACCCTTCCGGTGCTCGGTTGGCTCGTGGGGTGGGCGCAGATGGATACGCTGAAGTCCCGGAGGCTCATGCATACGGGAGGCATCGCCTGGACCGCGTCAGTGCTGCTGGTGTTTGTGCAAACCGCGCTTGGTCGCACCGTGTTCGAACCGACGGCAATTCCGGTATTGGCAGGCCTACTGCTTCTGATCTCCTTGGGTGCATTGGCATTAGCCGCAATCAATGCGCTGAAGTCTCGGGCTAGTTCGCGCGATCTGTTGAGTCGAGTGTAATAATTACTAAGGGGGTCAACTTGCATGTATGAAACATTATTTTCGCTATCGAGCCCGGCCATGGTGTTCTGGATTCTCTTGATAGTGCTTCCGTTCTGGCGTGTCACCCGTTGGCTCGCGAATTCGGCGATCTTTCCGATCTATCTGGCAGCGTTATATGCTGTAGGAATTATCGCAGCCATTCTGAGCAACGGCCTCGGCTTCGTGAGCGATTTCAATTCGAGCGAGGGCATCATTCGGCTGTTATCGAACCCGGATTTTGCGCTGATTGTCTGGATTCACGTGCTCTGTTTCGATCAAGCGGTCGGCCATTATGTGTATCGTGACAATATGGAACACCGCTACGTGCCGCTGCCGTTACAATCGGTCCTGCTTTTCTTCGTGCTGATGTTTGGTCCGGTCGGGTTCCTTTGCTATTTGATCTTGAGAGAGGTTCGCAGACGCGGCAAGCGCTCCGCAGGTTGATCGACTAGGCGGAATGCCGTCCCTGAGGCAGGTTCGTCAGAAATACGATAAGGACTCTATCCTCGTAGGAAGAGTCCTTTTCCTTTTGGTCAAATTGACCATTTCACTATGCTAACAAAGAAGGCAATTTGAATTTTTTATCCGTTGGTGGTGCAGTCAGGGTTATTATATAGCCCTTTTCTTGCTTGTTAAATTCATAGTTGACCGTATACATCGAATAAGCAGCTTTTTCCCCGGCCTTCTTATAATTTTCAATTAATTTTTGAATGTTTTGGGTCTTAGCAGCCTCAAGCGATTCGTTCGTCATATACAAGAGCTCAAATAGTCGAAGCGCGATATCATCGCCGTTTCGACAACTGGAGAGCCTTGCAACTAACTTGGAATCTTCATTCAACTTCTCGTTTGGGAAAGTAATTATGATATGACGTAAGCTGTCAACAGCCTCATCCAGTAACTTGTAAAACATATACTCATCCGAGTACTCCAGCTCTACTTGCGTTCTTTCCTCACCTAGATTACCTAACTGTTTAAAGCTTCTGCCGTGGAGTAGCATAGTTGTTTGCCCCTATCATGAAAGGTATATATGAAAAAGCCGCCTCTCCGCAGAGGAAAAGACGCCTTTTCTATGATTGTACAATTTCTAAAACGAATGTCCGTCTCCCTTACATATTAAACGAATTATAACATAACCCTCTGCTATTTCAATAATATTAACCTGCTTAACCTGCTCATTCTTCCTCTTCCATTTTCCAGTCTGCCGGAGGGACAAAGTAAGCGTCATATTCTCATAATGCTTGTTTACTTAACCCTTTACGCCATTCCCATAAGTACATGAGCTAAGACTCCCCCGTCCCCATCCGCCAAAACAAACGGAGCAACGTACAGTTATTTAGCGGTGGTTTCGAATAATATGCCTGCGTTAAGACTTTATTCAAAAATTGGCTACTCGGAAATTTACAGTATTGGTACAGAGTTAAGGACAACATGTAACTACAGTACGATCCCCCTATGAACTTGATTGGTACCGCTTACATAATTGGTGTGATTCTCTGTATACTGGTTAGCGTTTCTATGCTGAATCGTTCGGGAAAGGAGGCAGATGGTCCAGTCTTTCCTTAGGTCGCAATCGCAAACAAATCCTAATCTCGTATGATGGAGGCGTTCACGAACATGAAGCGATTATCCGCTGTATTATCAATGACCCTTTTAGTCTTCTCTCTGGCGGACAATGCCGTCGTCTCTCCCATTTCGCCCCGAGCCCAGGCTGCCACGACGAAATCCTCGTCCGATTTCAAGGATGTCGGAGGTTTGCCACAAGACGTAAAAAATAAATTGGACGCCTTGCTTCGCGACGGCGTGTTTGACGGAGTCGCGGATGACGTCTTTGGCGTTGATCACATGATGAATCGGGCCCAATTCGCCAAAGTCGCGGCTATCATTTTCTCGCTTCCTATCGACCGGACGCTTTCGCAATCTTCCTTTGCCGATGTGAGTGCAGATGATCCTGCCAACGGCTACGCACTGCCTTTCATCGAAGCGCTGAAAACAGCCGGCCTTACGAACGGTGTCGATGCCGAAGGTAAGATGTATAACCCGGCGGGCACCGTAACAAGACAAGAGCTAGCCGCCTTCCTAGTCCGCGGGCTCAAATGGGAAGCCGGCGCAAAGAGCACGGCTCCGATCGCCGACGCCACCGTGGATGACTGGGCGAACGGTTATGTCGCGCATGTGCTGGACAAGAAGCTCATGGACGGTCTACCGAATGGAAGCTTCGGCGGCACAACCGCGGCTACCCGCCTTATGCTCGCGCTGGCAAGCTACAATGCGAGGCAAGCTGCACCTGGTGCGGCGGTTGGCGGTGATGGAGGCACGATGGCCCCTGCACTGCCAGCCGGCATTCCCGTGGCGCCTACAGGTATCGAGATCGATGGCGAAGACGTACTTCTCAGTGTTGGAGATACGTACTACGACGCCGACGGGAGAATCACGACTACAAGGCAGCAGCCGGTCATTCCCCTGAAAGTGACGGGACCGAACAATTACGAGTTTACGCCTAGTCAGATCGAAACGTTATACAATAACGGGTTTATTGCCGTTGCCGCTTCTGGCGGAATCGAGCTCGACAGCCCGGCTATCGGACAGAGCGACAGCGGACTCGGCAAAATTGTTATCAAAGAAGTTCAGTCCGCGGAGGACATCACAGTCGCCGTGAAGCTGACCCACGCCCAAGCCGAGAACGCTGTAGCAAGCCATACGTTTCAGACAGCGTCCATGCGTATTCCGGCAAGCATCGAGGTCAGCTCGAAGGATATGGCTCTGTTAGCTGAAAACGAGCAGCCGCAAGGATTCGCCTTCACGATCAAGGATCAGTACGGCAAAGTGTTTAAAGCCCCATCTTCGCAGGACACCAGCCACTACGCAATCAAATATAAGCTGGAGCGGCTGTCCGGCCTGCCGAGTCTGCAAAGCGCCGGAGGGATTTTCGATACGCCTTGGAACGAAGGGAAATCTGCCATTAATTCCGGTCCCAATTCTTCGCAAACGTGGCAGCTCCCCATCGACAAAAGCGGGGACGCCTACAAATTCATGTTCAAGTCCAACCTTACGCCGGTAGATCCGGAAGGATCCCAATATACCATATCGGCAACGGTCATCAACCAAAACACCAACCAAGAGCTGGCTTCGGCAGCGGCTAATTTGGAGGTATACAATTGGAAAGACCTCGACCCTCTCATGACTTATGAGGTCGATATGCTTTCATCGCATTTTGCAGCCGGCAAATATTTGTCCGAACGCGCGCTTATTAGCGGCCCAACCGATATTGACGCGGTGAACGCAAAATACCCTTTTTACGGGAAAGAAGTGAACATCATCGCCACCGATAATAAAAACCGCCGAATCGATATAACAAAAGTAGTAAGAGATGACTTGGGCAAGCCGGCGTCCGTCGTGCAGCACATTGCGCCCACCGCGGATAACGTACTCATGGGGGCCCCTGGCATCAACTCGAATGGCATTCCTGTCTACAGAGCATTCGGAATTCAACCTTCGTCAGACCTGTTCGATCTCGAGGTTACTTTCTACACACCCAGCGGCGTCAAAACGTTGAAGAAAAGACAAATCGAAGTCGTCTATGGCGAGCCGGTGGCGAGAGCCGTAGCCGTCAAAAATCCGGTGCTCCATTTCAGTCTGAGTACCCCTTACAAAATCCGCAAGCTGAACGGAATCATTGAAGAAATCAAAGGCTCGGACTATCTGGCCAGCCAGCCGACGATTTGGGAGTTCCTCAAATTCTGTGATTTTAACGGTCTGGATACGAAAGACGAGAGCAATTTCTTCAAGTATTTTATTCAAACCACCGACCAATTCGGCCACAAATATCAGAACACCAGCGACAATAAAATATTGGACCTCACGAAAGTCAATGACGTGCTTAAAGTCAAAGTGGTTATCGACATGGACAACAAGTATCCGGCCAAGTGGAGCGTCAAGGACGAAGCACTCCGAGATAAAATCTGGATCGACGATCAGATGCGCCTTCATTATGAGCCCCACGCCAGAAATGCCGATGGCTCCTTCGATTATGCAAAGCGAAACCTGCAAAGCTTTGGCATCCAGCTGATCACACCGTCCGACCAGCGGTCCTGGTGCAATGTGACTTTGAACGATTGACGAGAACGGGAAAAGCAGCTGTCGCTGAGGGCGATGGCTGCTTTTTTCGTGTCCCTTTCGCCAAAACCACATACCGTTCTCTGACCCACCCTCCTTTGCTGCCTCAATGATATCCAGCTCAGGCTTCTGGGCCACCTCTTCTTTCGCTGCTTCCTCATCCCTTTTCCGGCGACGAACACATAGGAGGGGGGAGTACTCGATAATACCAATCGCCTGCGTGTAAGTTTGTTGAACCCACGCTGAAAACTTGCAGTCGGGTTCCGGACACAAGACCATCCGCCATAGTTACCACTTCGCCATTGTCCAGATTGTTTAATGAAATGAAGGTGGTTTTGCGCCTTCATCGAATACATGCTCTATTTAGCAACTTTTACGTTGAAGATATTATCCAAATTTCCTTTAAACCTCTTATTTAATGGATTTTTCATGTCCCTTGCTAACTCCTTGAAGAACAAATTGATCTCCCTTGTTTCCGCTTCACAAATTACGTTGAGAACACCCGCCGAAGCAATATCCGTGTTGTCGACAAGCGGCACGGAGGTGACGACCATATACTTCTTAGTTAGGGCTTGCTGAAAAATCAAAAAATCCTTATCTCACAAGGGTTTAGAGGCACTTTTGTC
>NZ_JBHLWN010000105.1:0-163307 GCF_042432825.1 Paenibacillus chartarius
GTTGTTTTCTTGCGAAAACCTCTCACTCGTCATTCAGTTTTCAAGGAGCAATCTCTTGCTTCGTTATTGCGCTGTCGCAATAACAGGAACTATATCTTATCATGTCGGCCACAGTCATTGCAAGTGGCAAATTCTTGTTCCCGACCGCGAATCTTGTCGGTGTCAGAAGCGACGTTGATTACTATACCACGATGATTAGCCGAGTGCAAGTGCGGATTGAAACAAAATTTTTCCGCAAGAAAAAACGCGGGCCGAAGCCCGCGCCACCTCAACCTCTTCAGACTATTCGTCAATGCGCAGTACCGCCATGAACGCTTCTTGCGGCACTTCGACGGAGCCGACCTGCTTCATCCGCTTCTTGCCTTCCTTTTGCTTCTCGAGCAGCTTACGCTTACGCGAGATGTCGCCGCCGTAACATTTTGCGAGTACGTTTTTCCGCATCGCCTTAATCGTCTCGCGAGCGACGATCTTCTGCCCGATAGCCGCTTGAATCGGCACCTCGAACATTTGGCGCGGGATCAAATCCTTGAGCTTGTCGCAAATGATTTTGCCGCGGTTATATGCACGGTCTCGATGCACGATGAAGGACAGAGCGTCAACCTGCTCGCCGTTCAACAGGATGTCCATCTTGACAAGATTGGATTGCTTGTAGCCCGACAGCTCGTAGTCGAAAGAGGCATAGCCCTTCGTAGACGACTTCAGCTGGTCAAAGAAATCGTAAACGATCTCCGAGAGCGGCATATCGTAAGTTAACGTAACCCTTGTCGTATCGAGATATTCCATGTTGATGAATTCGCCGCGCTTGCCTTGGCACAGCTCCATAATCGCCCCAACATAATCGTTTGGAACGATGATCTTCGCTTTCACGAAAGGCTCTTCGACAAATTCGATTTTGCCCTGCTCCGGGTAGTTCGACGGGTTGTCGATTTCCAGCACTTCGCCGTTCGTCAGCGTCACGCGGTAAATAACGCTTGGCGCCGTCGTGATAAGCGGAATGTTGAACTCGCGTTCGATTCGCTCCTGAATAATTTCCATGTGCAGCAGCCCCAAGAAGCCGCAGCGGAAGCCGAAGCCGAGAGCCGAAGACGTCTCCGGCTCGAAGCGCAGCGAGGCGTCGTTCAATTCCAGCTTTTCCAGCGCTTCACGCAAGTCGTTATAGTCCGACGTCTCGATCGGATACAGACCGCAGAACACCATCGGATTGATGCGGCGGTAACCCGGAAGCGGCTCCGTGGCAGGCGATTTCGCATCGGTTACGGTATCGCCCACCCGCGTATCGCCGACATTCTTAATGCCAGCCACGATAAAGCCTACGTCACCGACACTAAGCTCATCTACAATCGACATGCGCGGCTTAAAAGCGCCTACTTCGATAACCTCGAACGTTTTGCCGGTCGCCATCATTTTAATTTTGGAGCCGGCACGGATCGCGCCGTCCACTACCCGCACATACACAATAACGCCTTTGTATGCGTCGTAATGGGAGTCGAAAATAAGCGCCTTGAGCGGCTGTTCCGGATCCCCGGCAGGCGCAGGCACCTTCTGGCATATTTGCTCAATAATCTCCTTGATGCCGATCCCGGCTTTCGCCGACGCCAGCACCGCTTCGCTTGCGTCGAGACCGATCACTTCTTCAATCTCGTTCTTGACTTTCTCCGGGTCCGCGCTAGGCAAGTCGATCTTGTTGATAACCGGCAAAATCTCAAGGTTGTTGTCCAGCGCCAAATACACGTTGGCCAGCGTCTGAGCCTCAATGCCCTGAGCCGCGTCAACGACGAGCAGCGCGCCTTCGCACGCCGCCAAGCTTCGCGACACCTCATACGTGAAATCGACGTGTCCCGGCGTGTCGATCAAGTTCAAAATATATTCTTCGCCGTCGTCCGCACGGTAATTGAGCCGAACAGCCTGCAGCTTGATCGTAATGCCGCGTTCGCGTTCCAGATCCATCTGGTCCAGCACCTGCTCTTGCATTTCGCGCGACGATAAAGCACCGGTATACTCCAGAATACGATCCGCCAGCGTCGATTTTCCGTGGTCGATATGAGCGATAATGGAGAAGTTGCGGATTTTCTTCTGTCTTGCTTTCGCGTCCGTCATGATAACCCCCACAAGCGTTTGAATGTATCTAATCTAGTATACCAGTTGTAGGGGTGCACGTAAACTCAGCCGAATAAACCGCCGAATAAGGACACTACGGTTTGAATCGCATGATGCGCACCGATCTGCAGCAAATCGCCGATTTTGTTGCCGACATAGTTCATCGCTTCATCTTGTTCGATGCGCTGCTGCTGCTGCTGCTGCGGCACCGGCTTGGGAGCCTCGGCCTGCGGCTTAGCCGGAGCGGCAGCCGCAGGCTTCACCGTGCCGGTTGCAGCCGACGACGGCGGTTTTACTTGTCCGGCTGCAGCGCCGGCGGCCGCCGCCGGGCTCTGGATCCGCTCCATCCCTTTATTGGCGATATCGACACCGATGAAGATGCTGAACATAACGAGAAGCAGAAGCAGAACGATTTTCACATAAAATTTGGACATGAACGCTCGAGCCTCCCGCTTCCCGCTTACGACGTCTTCTTCTCGTTATTGGCCGGCTTATCGACCTTCTGCGCATTTAAGATGATCTGGGAAACCGCCTCGGAAAGCGCGTCCGTCGTACGGTAGCACTCCTCCAACGAGTTGTATGGACCTCCGACTTCGATCAGAATGCTGTTCGGGGAGAACGACTGATTATATTCCCCGTTGCCCTCATTGGCCGTCTTGGCATGAATGCCTTTGGACAGCCCGGGATACTTGGCCTCAAGCACTTCATGGATCTGGTTTGCAAACTGCTCGTTTTGCTTCCAGTTCGGATTTTTCGCGCCGATAATGAAATACACTTGGGCGTAATCTTTGCCGCCGATATTCACGGTCGTCTTGTCGCGGTTCTGAGAGTCACGGTGAATGTCGAAGTAATAGTTCAAATCGGGATGTGTTACCGAAGCTTCCTGCAGCGTCTTAAGCGAATACTTATAGGAGAACGGGTACCGGAAATCTTTAATCGTAGCCGCCGTGTACACTTTGTTGGAGTGGACGGCTCCGATGCCGTTCTTCTCCAGATTGGCGGCGAGCCGTGCTCCGACCAGCGTGACGTTGATTTTGTCGTCATAAGCCTCGTCGGGTTCTTTAACACCTTTCAGCTCCGGCAAATACGACTCGGTGCTGTGGGACTGGTAGACGAAAACCACGTTCTTGCCGGCAGTGACGGGCGGTTTGGCTGCGGGTTCCGCCGGCGGCTCTGGCTGAGGCTCGGCCTGCGCCTGCTGGCCCAGCTTATCGATCACGCTGGCTGACGGCCCGTAGTCGTCCTCCGGGGCCGAGCCGTTCGTCGCTTGGCTGGAACGAAGCAGCACGGTTTTATTCGCCGAAAGACCCGGCACTTCACGTGCGATCAGCGTCTTCGGATCGTTCGGGTTCAGATCGGTCAGCATCCGGAAGACGAAGCTGAACACGTTGCGCTGCGAGAAAGAGAATGACTCTTCTTCGTTGCGGAAATGCGGCACTTCCATACCGACCATATCGGCGAAGAAGCCGCTCGTAACCGCCGCGGCCAGCCCTTTCATGGACGTGACCGGAGACGAAGTGTCGTAGCGCGCCTTCAGCGATGTGCCGATACCCAGAAGAACGAAGAAAAATACGGATAAGAACAGCAGCAGTGCGAGCACACGGCTCATAAGACCGACGTTTTGCAAGGTTCTGCGAATACGGGCGAGATTAACGACGAATGCCGGCCATTTCATTCAGGTATTCCTCCTCATCGGATCAGTAACGAAACTATTACTAGACTCTATGAGCGGAATCCGAACGATAGAACCAGAAGTCGCTAGAATCGTAAAAATGCCTCCGTATGTCCGGGATTCAGACATCCGAAGGCATGGCCCTTAATGCGTATAGGCTGCAACGTTGTCGGTACTGATCGCTTCGTGCAGCGCCGAATTCAAGCCGCTGGCGATAATGTTCGCGATATCTTCTATGAACTGGTCGATTTCCTTCGGCGTCACGAGAAGATCGTGCCCGAGCGGGTTCAGCACCTCGCGCACGAGCTGCAGGCGCTCATTCTCCTGCAGGTTGTCGAGCAGCCCGAGAATTTGCGTCGTATTCCCCTTCTGCTGCTCAAAGTGCTTGTGCATCAGATCGAACGCGCTATTGATAATCGTCGACGCGTACACAACGGTCGGAACGCCGATCGCCACGACGGGGATGCCGAGAATTTGCTTCGTAATTCCTTTGCGCTTGTTGCCGATGCCCGAGCCGGGATGAATGCCCGTATCGGCGATCTGAATCGTCGTATTCACCCGGTCGAGCGAACGGGAAGCCAAGGCGTCGATAGCGATGACGAGGTCCGGGCGGGATTTTTCCACGATGCCCTGAACGATTTCACTGCTTTCGATGCCGGTCGTTCCAAGTACGCCGGGAGCGACGGCGCTGACCGGACGATAGCCGGGGCTCACTTGGTCGGGCATAAGCTCAAAATAATGCCTCGTCACCATAATGTTCTCGACGACAAGCGGCCCCAGCGCATCCGGCGTAACGTTCCAGTTGCCGAGACCGATCACCAGCACTTTGGCGTTGGGGCCGATGCCGAGCTTCTCCAGAAAAGCGGCAAACTCTTTGGCGAATTTCGTTGCTACCCGATCCTGCAGATCGCTGTCCTTGTTGCGGAGCGCAGGAACTTCCAGCGTTATGTAATGGCCGGGAACTTTGCCGATTGCCCGGGCTCCCTCCTCGGTGGTGATGTCGATTTTGGTAATCCGAATTCCTGCGTCATTATAGCTTTCGGATTCAACCCCTGGAATGGCTTGGGCATTCGCTCCGCCGGCAAGCTCGCGGGCTTCCAGCGCCAAGTCGGTGCGTGGGGAAAAATCGTTCAAATCGATGTCCATCGCTGCTCTCCTTTCGGCTGTTGCGTGCATTTTATTGTGCGGCAACAGGCGGACCGTTATTCGCCATACGATGTCGTTGTGGACAACGGGGTCCGGTATTGCATTTTCATCAAGCGCGTGATAGAATATCTAAAGTTGTCAACTTGCCCTGTTAGCGGGGCGAATGAACGTGCTAGTCAAGTAGGAGGTGAACGTAATGCCGAACATTAAATCCGCCATCAAACGCGTGAAAGTGAGCGAGAAGCGCCGCCTGCGCAATGCATCGCAGAAGTCCGCACTCCGCACGGCCGTGAAAGCTGCTGAAGTAGCCATTTCCGGAAACGCAGAATCCGCTCAAGAGACGCTTGTCCTGGCTACGAAGAAGCTGGACAAGGCGGTCTCCAAAGGATTAATCCATAAAAATGCAGCGAACCGCAAGAAGTCCCGTTTGGCCAAGAAGCTCAACGCCCTCGCGAAAGCGTAATGGCTGCAAACCGAAGAAGTCCAGTCCCGGGATCGGGTACTGGACTTCTTTTTTTATGCTGCAGCCAGACCAAGCAAGAACAGCTCGAGGCCAAGCACTTTGTCGATCCTTCCGCTCTTCATCCGGTAATCCAAATCGGCCAGCTGCGACAATATGCCGCTCAGCTTCGCCGTATCGTATTTACGGGTCTGGCCGTCCGCCAGCTTGACCGCATAGGGATGGAGACCGATTTGCGAGGCGATCTGCTGGTGGGAATAGCCTTGCTGGACGAGCTCCTTCACCTGCAGCATGATACGGAATTGGCGGGCAAGCAAATTCACGATCTTGATGGGCTCCTCCTTCATCTTCAGCAGCTCGTGCAGCGTCGTCAGCGCCTTGTCCAGACGAAGCTGTACGATGTCTTCAATCAGAAGGAACACGTTCTGTTCGGCGCTGCGCGCAACGAGCTCATCAACCAGCTGTGCGGATACTTGACCGCCGTCGCCTGCAAACAAGGCCAGCTTCTCCAGCTCGCTATGCAGCGCCTGCAGGTGGCCCCCAGTGTTGAGAACGAGCTGCTCCGCCGCTCCCGGGAGCAGCGTAAACCGCAGCCGCGCAGCCCGGTCCTGCACCCAGCGGGTCAAATCGTCCCCCAAAAGCGGGAGACACGGCACCAGCGCGTCTTGATCTTTGAGAGCTTTGACGATTTTTTTGCGTTCATCCAGCTTGTCCGCGTTAACGGTAAAGATCAACACGGAATAATCGACCGGCGACTTGAGATATGCCGCCAACCTATCGACATCGTGATCGACTTTCCCGCTGTCCTTGGCACCGGTGAACAAGACGGCGTTTTTGGCGATGACGATTTTCCGCGGCACCATGAACGGCAGCGTCTCGGCATCTTCGATCACTTGCTCCACGGGCGTTTCTTGCAGGTCAAATTTGCTAACGGCGAATTCCCGATGCTCCGGTTCGATCGCCTGCTCCGTTATCGTGTCAATCAACTGCTTCATAAAATAACTTTCCGGTCCATAGCACACATATATAGGGGCGATCGTCCCGGTAGACGCCGCCTTGATCGCTTTGCGCAGCTCCATGTTTCCCCCACCTCGTCCTCTCATCTTACCAAGCACAAAGGGACCGCGTCAAAGCCTTTCGGCCTTTCAGCAGTCCCCTTGCCCTGTACAGGTAGAAGCGCTCCGGCGGCGTAGGTTGGAGCTCATCTATTTCAACACCGGGAGGCGGCTCTAGAAACCGTCTTCCCGAGTGACAAAGCGGCGTGCGCTTCGTCATTGGATAGTACATTATACGCAATAGCCCGCATTGGTGTGCGTCGGATATAGGCAATTATTTCGGCTGCTGCGATAGCTTCGTCTCCGCACCGGTCTCGACATCGAATAGCCATTCCTCGGCTCCGTTCGGATGCTGGACACGATAGGTCAGCTTTCCGTCCTCAGTGAAGCTAATAAACGAAATCACGTCTTCCGCCTTCCATCCGTATGTCGAGGAACGGACGGTGGCTCCGGTGTCCGTTTGACGGACGACAACCTTCAGCTCTTCGACGGAAGCGATATGCTTGCTGTCAGGCGACTTCATCGTCACCGGTGCAGGGGCATCGGGCGCTTTTAATGCCGACGCGATTCCCGGGCGCACCTGAGGAGCCGGCGGAACTAGAGCTTTGCTCTGAACATCGGCTTGTTCCGAGCCCTGCGTAACGACTTCTTCCGGCGGCTGAATTCCCCTTGAAGGGGCAGCCGCTGCATCCGCGCTGTTGTCCGCAGCGGGAGCCGCCTCCTCCGGCGCCGGAGGAGGCGCAGCCGTCTCCCGCGTCGATGCGATCGCTACTTGCTGATCATCCGGATCCTGCTGTCTGGCAGCCGGTTGAGACTCCGGCCCGGCTGCCGGTGCTGGTACAGCTGCCGGCGCTGACCGGGGAGCTGAAGCGGCCGCCGGTTCGGGTGACGGAGCCGACGGCGCTGCCTTCTCGTTTTGCTTCGGATCGCTCGTAGGTGCAGTTTTGGCCGCTTGGCCGGCACTTTCCGCTTTAGGCGCATTGCTATTAGTGCTTGCGCTTCCCGCCGAGGCTTGATCGGCCGCTCCCTTCGCTTCTTGCGACATCGTTGCGGATCCGTTTAAATTTACTGGGGAGAAGCCCTGGTCTTTCAGCACTAAAGCACCGATGACCGCTGCCGCTACCGCAGCACCGCTCGCGATTTTCCAAGACAGCAAAGGACGCCGTGTCCGCGGGATGCCCCCACTCGGAATAACGGTCATAGATTCCTTGGCTGCAGTTTCCTCCAGCGTCGCCGGCAGCCGATCGAGCTCCGCCAGCTGCGGTAAAATAGCATCGACGAGACTGAAAGGCGGCGACACTCTCGGCAGCTGCGACAGCTCTTCGTCCAGACGCTTAAGCCGATCGAACAAGCCTGCGCACTGTTCGCATGTCTGCAAATGCTGAAGCAGCTCGTTCTCCTCGGTCTCGTTTACATCGTGATCCAAATATCGCTGCATCAGTTCAACCCGTTCTTGGCAGGTCATCCCCGAACACCTCCTTTCTCATAATCGCGCAGTAAAGTTTGAAGCTGTCCGCGGGCCCGAAACAAATACGATTTGACGGTATTTAGCGGGAGCTGTAACGATTCGGCAATTTCATTGTAAGAAAAATCATGCAAGTAACGTAAAATAATGACAGAGCGATGATTCTCCGGAAGCAGATCGATCGCTTCGCGAACCGCCTGCGACATATCACCGAGCATCACTTCATCTTCGACATTTTTCGGAGCAATAAACGTCATTTCATGCTCGTCGATAGAAACCGTCGGCTTCGTCTTCCGAAATTTGTCGATGCAGATATTCGTAACGATCCGCTGAACCCAGGTTTTGAATTGCGCTTTCTCTTCATATGATTGAATCTTCGTATAAATGCGGATGAGCGCCTCTTGGGAAGCATCTCTAGCGTCCTGCTCATTGTTCAGCATATAGTAAGCCGTACGATAAACGTGCGTTTCTATTTCCCGCAAAAGAGTCAGAAGCGCTTCACGATCACCCGATTGAGCCGCTTTTACGAGCTCGGGAGCTACCACCGGGATCCCCCTCTCTTGCAACCTTATAAACGGCGAACCGCTAAAAAAAGTTGCACCAGGTTCCTGAAAAAATTATCTCTATAAGCATAGCAAAAAATGACCGGTCGGTACATATCCAAAAGAACAACTGAACTGCCTAATTGCGCCAACGGAAAAGTCCGCAGCTGCGGGCTTCCGGGAATTGGACTAATTGAACGTGTCCCAGCTGATTCCACTAACAAAAGCTTTACCCTTTTGCTCCTCATCCTGAAGCCGCTCTACGTTTCCGCCACTGCGTAACTTCAAAATTCTTGATGTCCGGCATAATACTTAAGCAAATCTTAACATAAGATCTTTATAGCTACATCAATTCTTACTGTAGGGAGCGTGATCCGGTTTGAGATCCATGAAAACAAAGATTGCTATGCTTCTTGCGTGTTCCAGCTTGATGGCCCCGAGCGCCATAAGCGCCGCAACAGACACTGGAGATCCCCCAACCTACATAATGAAAAACGGGATAACCCACACCTATGTCCATGGTATTTATGTTCCTGGCATTTATATAAATGTTAATGAAGATACGAGGGTAGTATACATCCCGGGGGTGGGCGTAATAGCGGTCGATAAGGATGCGCTTTTGCCAAACGGGGCTAGTCTCATACATTAGTTGATCCACAATTTCCGTTGAGCATCGAGTATTATCTCGATGCTCAAATTTCATCATACCGAGCTCAAAACAAAAGTGTCCGACTGCTTTTATCCCCGAATTATCCATCCTGTTACTAATCTATCGCCGAAAATGACTGTTACAACTGTTACATGTTATTATTGCAATCCGTCCAAGCGTTTCCTCCGCAGTTCCTTTTCGTGTCCGTTTAACCCCTATGTTGTTCGATATTCAGCGTTGTTCATTAAGTCGAGTTATGTCAAGCTACATGTTGCCGAGTTGCCCATATTTTCGAATCAGGGCCATCATCCAATCCACTTGAGTCCCAAAACGTTAATATATAGTGCACGTTATTTGGGAGGTGTTCGCTACTTTGGGTATTGTTAAAAATATACAGGGGCCACCTGGGCCTCGAGGGCCACAAGGGCCACCTGGAATACAAGGGCCACCGGGACCACCTGGGCCTCAAGGGCCTTTAGGGCCGACAGGACCTACTCTAACACCGGCATTTGGTTATGCAGTTAAAACTTCAACGGCGCTGAGTAATTTTGTTATCAATACGCCTGTTGAGTATTCGAATAACGGTCCCATTAATGATGTTCTCTTTACTGGAACAGGATTACAAGTCCAACGTAATGGTACGTATCATATACAATTTGCTGCAAGCTGCTTTCAAACAAGCATTGATGGCAACGATGCATTATTGACTTTAGCAATAAGACTTAATGGAGCTACCATACCCGGAATTCAGTTTTTTCCTAGATTGACGTTGGAAACGACAGATCCTGGATTCGATGTCAGCCACACAATCCCGACGAATCTTTCATTAATATTCCAGTTAAGCTCAGGTGACCTTGTAGAAGTAATTCCAATTTCACCAACAGCTAATACTTCTTATGGAACCGCATATCTGCAGATATTACAAATTTTATAGTTGCAAGGCTGAACTTAACTTTCACTGACATCGCTAGACTACCCGGCCACAGGAACCTGCATGTACAGAGCCATTTTATCTTTTCAAGGCAAAACTCTTTGGGCGGTAGCTTCTATGCTAATAAAAGTATCATTCGCTCCCGAAAGCCGAAAGCTTCGTCTCGATCCGCAGCCCGTTCGGCTTTGCCGCCATCCTTACAGCTCCGTTGAGATCGGTTCGCAGTAGGTCCGCTCCTCCCGCCTCAAGCCGCTCAACGACGTCAGGCGAAGGATGGCCATAGCTGTTGCGCGCCCCAACGGAAATAACGGCGAGCTTCGGCTGCCAGCGCTGCAGCCACATATCCGTTGTCGACGTCTTGCTGCCATGATGGGCAACTTTCATCACATCGACGGGCGCGCCCTCGCCGCGGGAATAGTCGGGATGGCTCCGCAATGCTGAAAGCACGGATACCTCCTGGGATTTCTCCATGTCCCCGGTAAACAGCCAACGATACCCGGACATCTGAAGCAGAAACACGATCGACTCGTTGTTTTGCTTGGCTGCCAGCCGCAGTGCCGGATCTGGTTCGCCCGCCCGGCCCGGCAGGATCGACAGCTTGGAGTGCCTGTCAAGCTCGATGCTCCGCAGCGTTGTCGAAGAGATGAGCGGAACTTTTTTATCGAGGAGAGTTCGAAACAATTGTTCAACCTTTGCCTCCGACTTTAGCGTCCCGTTGAAGACGAATTTTCCAATAGGGATTTCCTCGGCTACCGCTTGCAACCCGCCCAGATGATCGATATCCTCATGCGTCGAAATAACGTAATCCAGCTTGTGTACGCCGCGATGCTTCAATAGAGGCACGACGACGCTTCGCCCGACCTCGAACGGCTTGCGCCGTTCTTTCCATTCCTCGCCCGGCTTCCGGAACGTCAGCGTACCGCCGCCGTCCACTAACATGTACTTCCCTGCAGGCGTACGAATTAATGCGGAATCGCCCTGCCCGACATCGAGGAACTCCACCCAGCCCGTGCGGTTAAAGCGATCCGGCGTATATCCGTAATAGAGAAGCAGCACAAGTCCTGCCGTCGCCGCCGAAATCGGCCATATTGGCCTGCGCTCAGCGTCGACCGCCTGCGCATCGACTCGCGCTGCCAATGCCCGATACAGCATAACGAAACCGGCAAAATACAATACCGTCCACACCGGTGACGGCGTCGGCCATATAAGCTGAAATCCGTCGATGTCGGCCATCTTCTCGATCGCCCATACCGTTGCCCGGCTCAGCAGTCCGCTCAAGCTGCCGAACGGCTGGCCGGCAGGAGGAACTAATAAGCCGACGAAAAGCGCAATAAGCGCTGACGGGAACAACAGCAGGCTGAATATCGGGACAAACATCGTATTGGCCAGCCAGGACAGCATGGAAAAGCCGTTAAAGTACGTTACGGTTACCGGAAATGAAACGATTTGCGATACAATGGTGATGGCTGCTGCCTGTTTCACCCGTTCATGCCGGAAGGGCAGCAGGCGCGATACCCGCGATACGCCGATGAGCAGCGCCGCCGTAATAAGAAAAGATAGCTGAAAGCCGACATCAAACAAATAGTAAGGCTCCCAGGCGAGCATCGCCCACGCCGCCAAAGCGGTCAAATTCAGCCCGTCCTTGAGCCAGCCGCGTCTGGCTGCATAGAGCGCCAGCATCGCTACAAGCCCCGCCCTCACGATCGATGGCGATGCGCCGGTGAGCACGATATAACCCGGCATTAGCGCGATGCCGACCCAAAGCGACGTCTCCTTCGTCACTCGGAGCAGCTTCAGCAGACCGAACACAAGCCCGAGGAAGATCGCCACATTCATTCCCGATATCGCCAAAATATGCGTTAAGCCCAGCTTGGAAAACTGTGAATATTGCTCCGGATTCATATCCTCCTGCCAGCCGATCAGCATACTCTTCATCAGGCCCGACTGATCCGACGGAAAGATCGTGTCCATGCGTTCAGCCAGCCCAGCACGCAGTCTATCGTTCCAGAGCAGCAGCGTAGACGGAGCGAGCTGGAGCTGCTCCCCCTTCGTAACGTTCACTTGCTCCATCCCCTTGCTGCTGATGAGCCAATGGATATGCTGATGACGTAAATACCGGCGATAATCGAAGCCTCCGAAATTGCGGCTCGGCTCGGGGCGAAGCAGCACGCCTCCATCAAGCTCCACATGATCTCCCCGCTCCCATTGCTTGGCAAGCTGTTGATCTTCTTTTTCCAGCAACCGAACGCTGACCCGCATTCGTTCCTCCATCGGTGCGATCCGTGTCTCGCCCAAGGTTAGCGAAGCAGCCTGCAGGACGAATACGGCTCGATCCCCGTCGACGTCGACTGCAGATGCAATGCGGCCTTCCGCTTTCACTTCGCTCCCGGAAAGTTCGTCCATATGCTCGGCTAAAGAAGAAAGGCCGGTGACGTTGCGGCTATCCCGCCAATCGGTATAGCCGCAAGATGCGAACAGCAGCAATAAAGCCGCACCTAACCAACCGCCGGGCAGCCTCAGCAGCCACACGAACAACGCCGAAATTCCGGCAATTACAGTCAGCCAAACGGGAACGTGCAGCTGAGGCCATTGAAATGAAGCTGCACTGCCCGCAATCCAACTAACGACAAACCAAGTCAGCGGCCTGTTCATCCAACTCACTCCATCTCCGCGCAAAATAAAAAAACACCTCGACCCGGCGCTTGAAAAACCCGGATCGAGGTGCTTCCTCGATGTGCTTCTATTCGATTTATTGCGTCACTTCGGTAATGGTTCCCGGCGGCGGTTCGTAAGCGCCGATACGCCGGAACGAAATGCCTCTTGCCTTCATGAGCGCTTCAACCTTCTCGCTGTCCTTCGGATAGGCCCGGTGAAAGACGATCTCCGTAACGCCGCTGTTGGCCAGCATATTGGCGCATGTCCAGCACGGCTGATCGGTGACGTAGACCGTAGACCCTTCCCGATCTTCCCGGTCCGTAAAAAGCAGCAAATTTTGCTCGGCATGGATCGTCCGCACGCACCGCTGCTTTTTCACCAGCTCTTCGCCAACATCTGTCTTTTTCACTTCATACTCTTCAACGAGCATGCAGCCCGCTTCCGAGCAGTCGGGCACGCCCATTGGGGCCCCGTTATAGGCGGTGCCCAGCAGCTTCTTGCCTTGTACGAGTACTGCGCCGACGTGACGGCGACCGCACTGGGAGCGCGTAGAAGCCATAAAGGCGATGTCCATAAAATAAGTGTCCCAATCTTTACGCTGAATTCCCACGCCGATCCCCGTCCTTTACTAAGTGCAGTTATTAACTTTGACTTGCCCGTATAGCCTGATCGAGATCATACAAAATGTCGTCAATCGCTTCCGTGCCGATCGACAACCGAATCATACCCGGGCTGACGCCCGCGTTCAGCTGCTCTTCTTCGGCAAGCTGCTGATGAGTCGTGCTGGCCGGGTGGATGATCAGCGACTTCGAATCGCCGACATTGGCCAAGTGAGAGAACAGCTTGACGGCATCGATGACTTTGCGGCCTGCGTCCACCCCGCCCTTAATGCCGAAGGTGAGTATCGCGCCCTGCCCTTTAGGCAAATATTTGCGCGCAAGCTCGTACGACGGGTGACTTGGCAAGCCGGCATAGCTCACCCAATCGACCGCTTCGTGCTCCTCCAAAAATCGGGCAACCCGGAGCGCGTTGGAGCTGTGCCGTTCCATTCGCAGATGAAGCGTCTCCAAGCCCTGCAGCAGCAGAAACGAATTGAACGGAGAAATGGACGCCCCCATATCGCGCAATAGCTGAACACGCGCTTTGATGATGTAGGCGATCGGTCCGACAGCGTCGGTATACACGACTCCATGATAGCTCGGATCCGGCTCCGTCAAGCCTGGGAATTTGCCGCTCCCCTTCCAGTCAAACCTGCCGCCATCAACGATGACGCCGCCGATGGAGGTGCCGTGACCGCCGATGAACTTGGTCGCGGAATGGACGACGATGTCGGCTCCGTGTTCGATTGGACGCAGCAGGTACGGACTTGGGAACGTGTTGTCGACGATCAGCGGGATACCGTGCTCATGAGCGATTGCCGCAACCGCCTCGATGTCGAGAACGTCGCCTCGCGGGTTACCGATCGTTTCGGCGTAGAGCGCCTTCGTCTTGTCGGTGATGGCGGCCCGGAAATTCGCCGGTTCGCTGGAATCGACAAACTTGACGTGCACACCGAGCTTCGGAAGCGTCGTCGAAAACAAGTTGTATGTACCGCCGTACAGCGAGGAGGAAGCGACGATCTCATCTCCCGCACCGGCGATATTAAGAATCGAATACGTGATCGCAGCTTGTCCGGAAGCTGTAGCAAGGGCTGCAGGCGCACCTTCCAAAGCTGCGATCCGTTTCTCGAAAACATCCGTTGTCGGGTTCATAATCCGGGAATAAATGTTTCCGAACTCCTTAAGGGCGAACAAATTCGCCGCGTGCTCGGAATCGCGGAATCCGTAGGAAGTAGTCTGGTAGAGCGGGACAGCGCGGGCTCCCGTGGTCGGGTCGATTTCCTGGCCGGCGTGAATAGCCAGTGTTTCAATCGATAGCTTGCGTTCCTCTGTCATGCATTCATTCCTCCTCTTAGGGCAGGCCCTGGATAAAGACTCTATTATTTTCTCACAATTGCCAACAATTGAAAAGCGATATTACGAGCTTCCGGCCTTGACGAAAGGTCTCAGCTTTTCGAAGACCTTATCGCCGATCCCTTTCACATCCTTCAGCTGTTCGACGCTTTGAAACGCACCGAGCTTGCTGCGCAGCTCCAGAATCGCTTTCCCTTTGCTTTCGCCGATACCAGGCAGTGTAAGCAGCTGCTCCAACGTAGCTGTGTTGAGATCGAGCATACCGTCCGCTGCGGCTGCCGGGGCCTCCTTCTTCCCGTCGTCCTCCGAATCGCCGACCGCTTTAGGAAGAGCCTCCACAGGCAGCGGAGAGGGGGTTTCCTCTTGCTGCAGCAGCGCCTCCATTTCTTCATTATAGGCTTCCCGCGGCGGCTCCGGCGGCGTCGCTTGAAGAACGCCGTACAAACCCGTTCCACCGACGGCGAGCAGAAATGCGGCTGCGACAATCGTTTTTTTGCTCAGCATAAGCATCTCCTTCCATAAACCTTCATATTTGATCGGCCACTTACATATACATGGTGATCAGTAGGGAACTGCTCTCATGACGTCTGTCAGGCGGAGTTTACCCGAATACTATGTGCCTGGTAACGGGAGGGGTTCTAGGTGAAAGCAGGATTCATAGGAACGGGGAGCATGGGTAGCATCTTGATCGAAGCCTTCATCCAATCCGGGGTGCTGAATCCGGAGCAAATCATCGTGGGCAACCGAACGGCTGCCAAGGCTGAGCGGCTCGCCGAAGCATATCCCGGAATGCGTGTAGCGGTATCAAATGCGGAGCTTGTGGAAGAGAGCGACCTCGTATTTCTGTGCATTAAGCCGTCCGAATATAAGTGCGTTATCGACGAAATCAAGGATGTAGCACAGCCCGGACAAATCGTGGTTTCGATAACAAGCCCCGTATTGATCCGACATCTGGAGTCCCAGCTAACCTGCAAAGTGATGAAAATGATTCCGAGCATTACGAACTATGCGCTTAGCGGTGCCACGCTGATGATTTTCGGCGAAAGGCTCAGCGACAGCGATAAAGTGATGCTCGAGAACATGCTGGCCCATATTTCGGCTCCGATCGCCGTAACGGAGGAATACACCCGCATTTGCTCGGACTTGTCATCCGTCGGTCCCGCGTTCCTTTCGTATTTCGTCCAGCAGTTCATCGATGCGGCGGTTGAGAAAACCGGCATTCCGCGCGGCGTCGCAACGCAGCTGGCCAGCGAAATGGTGCTCGGCACCGGCAAGCTGCTGACGACCGGCGGCTTCGACCCGGTCTCGCTTCAGAAGCGCGTCACCGTCCCCGGCGGCATTACCGAAGCCGGACTGCGGCTGATGGACTCCGAGCTGGACGGCATGTTCGATCGTCTCGTCAAAGCGACCCATGCGAAATACGACGAAGATGTGGAAAAAATCGAAGCGCAATTCGCCGCAGCGAAAGAACGGGCCTAGCCGGCCGCAACAGCCCGACAAAACGCAAAGCGGCCGTACCTTCCCTCAGTAGAGGGTGGTTCGGCCGCTTTCGGTGCTTCCGAGAGCGCTGCTGCAATTCGTTATCCTACAACAATATTGACGAGCTTGCCTTTAACCGTAATCACTTTCCGAACCGTCTTGCCGGCGCTGAGCTCCTTTACCCGGTCGAGTCCGAGCGCAAGCTCTTGCATCGCCGCTTCGTCGAGATCGGCAGCGATCTTGACACGGTCGGCGATTTTGCCGTTCACCTGCACGACGATCTCGATCTCGTTATCGACGGTCCAAGCTTCATCGTATTGCGGCCAAGGCACGTACGTAATCGACTCCGTACCGCCGAGCTTCTCCCACAGCTCTTCCGCAAGGTGCGGAGCGATCGGAGACAGCATCTGCACGAACTGCTTCATCGCTTCCAGCGGGAGCACTTCGGTTTTGTACGCTTCATTGACGAAAATCATGAGCTGCGAGATCGCCGTATTGAATCGCAGCGCCTCATAGTCCTCCGTAATTTTCTTCACGGATCGATGCCACGTGCGCTTGAACGCCTCGCTGCCCATCGTCTCCTCAGCCGATATGCGCGGCGAGAGCTGCCCGTCTTCACCGACAAACAAGCGCCAAACACGGGCGAGGAAGCGGTAAGCCCCTTCGACGCCGTTCGTGTTCCACGGCTTCGTCGCTTCGAGCGGGCCCATGAACATTTCGTACAGCCGAAGCGTATCCGCGCCGTATTTGCCGACGATATCGTCAGGGTTCACGACGTTGCCGCGCGATTTGCTCATCTTCTCCATGTTTTCGCCAAGAATCATGCCCTGGTTGACGAGCTTATGAAACGGCTCCTTCGTCGCTACGACACCGATATCGTACAGCACCTTATGCCAGAAGCGCGCATACAGCAGGTGAAGCACGGCGTGCTCGGCGCCACCGATGTACAAATCGACCGGCAGCCACTCTTTCTGCTTCTCCGGCGAGCACAGCGCATCGTTGTTGTGCGGATCGATGAAGCGCAAGTAATACCAGCAGGAGCCCGCCCATTGCGGCATCGTATTCGTCTCGCGGCGCGCCTTCATGCCGGTTTCCGGATCGACCGTATTGACCCACTCCGCCACGTTGGCGAGCGGCGACTCGCCGGTTCCGGACGGCTTGATTTCGTCGACCTCAGGCAGCAGCAGCGGCAGCTCGCTCTCCGGCACCGGCTTCATCGTGCCGTCCTCAAGATGCAAAATCGGAATCGGCTCGCCCCAGTAGCGCTGGCGGGAGAACAGCCAGTCGCGCAGACGGTACGTAATTTTGCCTTGACCGCGGCCTTCCGCTTCGAGATGCTCGATCATCTTGGCGATTGCAGCTTCGTTCGTGAGGCCGTTCAGGAACTCGGAATTCACATGCGGGCCGTCGCCGGTGAACGCTTCCTTGCTCACGTCGCCGCCCTGGACGACCTCCACGATCGGCAGGCCGAACTTCGACGCGAACTCCCAGTCTCGCTCGTCGTGACCAGGTACCGCCATAATAGCGCCCGTGCCATAACCGCCGAGCACATAGTCGGCGATCCAGACCGGAACCTTCGCGCCGCTGACCGGATTGATGGCATAAGCACCGGTGAACACGCCGGTCTTATCCTTGGCGAGATCCGTGCGCTCCAGATCGCTCTTGCGGGCTGCAGCCTCGCGGTAGTCGACGACAGCTTGCTTCTGCTCCGCCGTCGTAATGACGTCGACCAGCTCATGCTCCGGTGCAAGCACGCAGTACGTCGCACCGAACAAGGTGTCCGGACGTGTCGTAAACACCGTCAGCTGCTTGCCGGCGTGCCCGTCGATGTCGAACCGCACCTCGGCCCCCTTCGACTTGCCGATCCAGTTGCGCTGCATATCTTTAATGCTCTCGGACCAATCGAGCTCTTCGAGGTCTTCGAGCAAGCGCTCCGCATACTCCGTAATCTTCAGCACCCACTGGCGCATCGGCATCCGGATGACCGGGAAGCCGCCGCGCTCGCTCTTGCCGTCGATGACTTCTTCGTTCGCCAGCACGGTGCCGAGCTCCGGACACCAGTTCACCGGCACCTCGTCCACATAGGCGAGTCCCTTCTTGTAGAGCTGGATGAAAATCCACTGCGTCCACTTGTAATACTCCGGATCGGTTGTGGAAATTTCCCGGTCCCAGTCGTACGAGAAGCCGAGCGACTTGATTTGGCGGCGGAAATTATCGATGTTTTCCTTCGTAATATCGCGCGGGTGGCGGCCTGTCTGGAGCGCATACTGCTCCGCCGGCAAGCCGAAGGCGTCCCAGCCCATCGGATGAAGCACGTTGTAGCCGCGCATCCGCTTGTAGCGGGAGACGATATCGGTTGCCGTGTAGCCTTCCGGATGGCCGACGTGAAGCCCTGCACCGGACGGGTACGGGAACATGTCGAGCGCGTAAAATTTCGGTTTGTCCGAGCTGTCGAGCGTACGGAACGTCTTCTTGTCGTCCCAATACTTTTGCCACTTCGGCTCGATGGAGAGCGGGTTGTAGCCTTGCCCTTCTTTGATTTCCTGCTGATCTTGAGTCATGACGACGAATCCTCCCGATTAGGTCTGAAAAACAACAAAAAACCTCGCATCACCAGCGTCAATAAACGCTAGGGACGAGAGGTTCTTCCTTCCCGTGGTACCACCCTGCTTAACGACCGACACGCGAAGCTTGCACGCTTGCGATGAGGATCGTTCACTCCAGCTGCCCTTAACGCAGGCGAAACGGTTCGGCTCAGCTGCACGCAGCAGGTTCACCTAACGGCTCCAAGGCGAGTTCGCCAACGCTCGTATACCGGCTTGCACCTGATCCGCCGGCTCTCTGCGATACGTTCGTGAGCTACTGCTCCTCTTCAACGCCATGTTTTGTCAGTATTATATGTAAAATGCCGCAGCTCTGTCAAGAGCCGCCCGCCTGTCGTTATTTGACCGCCGTAAAAAACGCCCTCTCCGATTCCTCCGTCGGCGCACGGCCGGTGAAGTCCGCCGTTAGCCGTATGTCCCGAAAGCCGGCACGCTCCAGCTCCTCCGCAATCCAATCGAGCGGATAGGCCCGCTGCACATGCGTCTCCTCGAAGCGGCGGAACAACCCGGAAGCCTGCTCATGGAAAAACGTAATGCTGTGCTCGATCTGACACCGCTCCTCCTCGAATACGCAAGTCCAGATATAAGCGATGTCGTCTTCGTCCAGCGTGAACGGCTGCGCGGCCGCGTATTCCTCCAGCTGCCGGGGCGTATGCACATCGAATGCAAGCACTCCGCCGGGTGCAAGATTGCGGTAGGCTGTACGAATCGTCGCGACGATGTCGGCTTCCTCCGTCAAATAATTTAAGCAATCGCAGAACGAAATGACGGCGTCAACCGGCTCGGCGGCCGCCCAGTCCCGCATGTCCTGCTGCTGCCAATCCACGAAGACGGCCGCAGAACCGGACTGGGCCGCCTCCAGCTTGCTCTGCGCCACGGCCAGCATTTGCTCCGACAGGTCGATGCCGGTCATCCGGTAGCCTTTGGCTGCCAGCGGAATGGTTAATGTGCCTGTACCGCAGCCGAGATCGACGACCCGCCGCGGGCGTATCCCATAAGAAGCCCAGGCGCTTTCCGCAAAATGCAGCCAATCGGGATAAGGCATGTCGGCCATTAAACGGTCATATACAGATGCGAATTGCTCGTAAGACATAGCGGGAGAACCCACTCCTTCGTAGAAGCTGCCAGCCAAAGTATAGCGAGAAACTTACAGGCATCGGAGCAGCGGAGAAGAACCCGGAATCGAGTCCGGGTTCTTCGCGTTACGGCTGCTGCGTGCTGCTGTCTGTGACCTCATCCGCCGCAGCCAAATGGGTCCAATTGCCTTTTTGATAAACGACCCGGTCCCGCAGCAGCTTGCCCAGCGCCCTCTTGAACGCCGATTTGCTGATGCCGAACTTGGCTGAGATGACGTCGGCCGGCGTCTCGTCCGAATACGGCATCGCCCCGTTCGGCCGGGCCCGCAAAAACGCGAGCAGCTTGTCCGCATCTTCATCGCGGCCGAGCTCTTTCTGCTGCCGCAATGACAGATTGACCCGACCGTCCTCGCGGACGAACGTCACCCGGACTTTCACGACTTCCCCGAGCCGCAGCAGCCGGGAACGCTCCGGTGCCGGGATGAACCCGATCACGCCGAAGCCGACGACGCCTCCGTCGCAGACGACGAACGTTCCCATTTGCAGCGGCTTGTATACGCGGGCCTCGACCCAGCGCCCCCGCCACGCGCTTGGCGCCGGGAAGCATTTCGGCACAAGCTCCGCTTCGCCCGCCAGCTTGGCTACGAGACGGCCCTGTTTGTCATTGTCGAGAGTTACGAACACCGAATCGCCGACCTGCGGGCGCAGCTCCTCCAGCTCGGGAAGCTCCGAATACGGCAGCAGCAAATTGCGGCCGAGACCCATCTCCAGAAATACGCCGTAGCGCGGATGAATGTCGACGACTTCCAGCAGGCCGACATCGCCGCGCAGCAGCTTCGGCCGGCGCATCGTCGCCGTAAGCCGGTCTTCCGTATCATAGTAAAGAAAGACGTCCAGCGGCTCGCCGATTTCAATCGGTCTTGTCACTTCGCTATAGTGCAGCAGAACATCCTGATGTCCGTCGGTCAGAAAATAGCCGTTCGGCGAAACTTCCCGCGCCACATCCAGCGATACGACATCACCGGCGCGCAGTCTCGGTACCCCGCGTGCAGGTGCGTTTGGCCGGGCGGCTCCCGGACGGCCGCGCGAATCGGCGCCGCGGCTGCCCTCCGCTCGCTGCGGACCGCGGCTGACATTGTCCCGGAAATTTTGACGGCCGCGATCCGGTGCGGACGAACGCGGCACGTCCTTGTTCATCCGCTCGTTCGTTCTGACAAATTTGCTGGCGCCGCGGTCCTGACGACCTTCCCAGCGCCCGCCGCCGCTGCGTGTGCCGCCGTCCGTCATACCCGCTCCACAACCTTCGCGTCCGACCAAAGACGCTCAATGTTGTAATACTCCCGGTCGTCCCTGTGGAACACATGCATGACGACGTCGCCGATATCGACGAGTACCCAGCGAGCCGTATCGAGACCTTCGATACCGCGTACGCGTGCTCCCGTCTCCTCTGCGCGCTTGCGCGCTTCATTCACGATCGCCTGCACCTGCGTCTCCGAGTTGCCATGGCAAATAACGAAATAGTCGGCAATGAGGGAGACTCCCTTCAAATCCAGCGCCACTACGTCATATGCTTTCTTATCTTCCGCTGCGTCCACCACCAGGGACAATACATGCTCCGGGGTTTGGTTCATTCGATCAGCCTCCAGCTTGTTTAATTTCCATTAATAATCCGTTACGCGCCGATACGGTCAAAGGATAAATCCGTTTGCCTTGCTCCAGCAGGAACGAAATCGTCGAATCGAAGCCTGCCACAAGCGCTTTCTCAACATTATGTTCGGCGATTTCCCGGATCTTATGCACAGCTGGAAAATCGCGGCCGGGCTCGATATAATCGGCCAAGCAAACGATTTTGTCCAGCAGTGTCATCTTTTCGCGTCCCGATGTATGATACAAAATCGCATCCAGCACCTCACGATCGTTGACGCCGAACTGTTCACGGGCTACGACGACGGCCGCCGGGGCGTGCCACAGCTCCTTCTCGTACTCCAGCATATCCTGGGGCAGTTCCGGATCGCTTCGAACCGTCTCCGCCTGCTTGTCGACCGGCCAGTACTTACACACATCGTGAAGAATGGCGGCCAGCTCCGCTTTGACCGGATCCGCCCCAAACCTCCGTGCAAGAATAACCGACGTCTCCATGACTCCCAGCGTATGCCGCCAGCGCTTATCCGGCATTTGGGCCTGCACGGCCTCCATAATCGCTTCACGACTCCGGTTCATACAACCCGTTCCCCTCTATGTAACGATATACGGCATCCGGCACAAGATAGCGGATCGAGCGTCCTTGCCGCCTCCGTTCCCGGATATCCGTGGATGAAATATCGACAAGCGGCATCGGCACCATCGTCAGCGCCCGCCGCAGCGGATCCGGCAAGCCTTCCGCAGCATTCGGATAGCCCGGACGCTGTAACCCGACAAACCGAATCTGTTCAACGATTTCATCGATTCGATGCCAATTCGGCAGGTATGCGACCATATCGCCGCCGATAATGAAGGAAAATTGCGTGTCGGGAAAGCGCTCGCGCAGCAGCAGCACCGTATCGATCGTGTACGATACGCCTCCCTTACGCAGTTCAAGATCGCAGCCGCGCAGGAAGTCATTCCCTTCCGCCGCCGCCACCGTCATCCGCCAACGGTGCTCGCCATCCGTAGCCGCCCCTTGCTTGTGCGGCGGGACGCTTGCGGGCAGCAGCCAAACCTCGTCCAAGCCCGCTCCTTCGCGTGCCGCCTCCGCGGCAAGCAGATGACCGGTATGAATCGGATCGAAGGTGCCTCCCATAATGCCGACGCGCCGCGGGCGCTCTCCCTGCTCCCGCACTCCTTCGGGCGTTATCGAGTCCATCCTATCAACCGCCCCTCCCATGGGCCGTGTTAATGCGGCAGCTCAATCGTCTTATGATCGCGGGACTCCTTGTACAGAACGATCGTCCGTCCGATCACTTGCACAAGCTCGCAGCCGGCGCCGTTAGCGAGCTCTTCCGCGATATCCTCGCGGTCGTCGTCGTTGTTGTTCAGCACCGATATTTTGATCAGCTCGCGCTTCTCGATCGCTTCCTCAATATGCCGAATGATATGTTCGTTGACGCCGCCCTTGCCGACCTGAAAGATCGGATCCAGGTGATGCGCCAGCGAGCGCAAATATCTTTTCTGTTTCCCTGTTAACATGAAATTAAGGCCCCTTCTCTCGTTCGATTGCTAAAGTCGTTACCCCTGATGGCCGAGAGCTTCAAGCACCGTTTGCCGCATCGCCGCTACGGGCGCCGGACGGCCGGTCCAATACTCGAAAGCATATGCCCCTTGGTAAATAAACATGCCGAGACCGCCGTGCACCTTCGCACCCCGCCGCTCGGCTTCCGCCAGAAACTTCGTCTTCAGCGGATTGTAAATCAAATCGCTGGCCACGAGTCCGCCGTGCAGCAGCTCCGGATCGAGCGGGACGTCGTCCACGTTCGGATGCATCCCCGCCGACGTCGTATTGACGACGATGTCGGCGTCCCGGACGGCCGCTGCCGCGCCGTCCATCCCGGCTCCGGCGCAATCGGCATAGGCCGACAGCGCCGCCGCCAGCTCCACCGCACGCTCCGCCGTGCGGTTCACGATGCGCAGGCTCGCCACACCCTCGCGAGCCAGCGCATAGCCTACCCCGCGCGCGGCGCCGCCTGCGCCGAGCAGCACGACCCGTCGACCGGCCAGCTCGAGGCCGTTCTCCTCCTTCAGTGAACGCACGTAGCCGATACCGTCGGTATTGTAGCCGACGAGCCGGCCGTTATCGTTCACGATCGTGTTGACGGCGCCGATCACCTGCGCGCCTTCGTCCACTTCGTCGAGGTATTGCATGACCTCGACCTTATGCGGGATCGTCACATTGACCCCGCGATACCCTAAAGCCCGTATGCCGCGGACGGCGTCGCCGAGCGCGCCGGGCGCAACGTGAAACGCCGCGTACACGGCGTTGATCCCGCTCTCGCGGAACGCCCGGTTCAGCATGATCGGCGACTTGGAATGCCGCACCGGATCGCCGAACACCCCGTATAAGATCGTGTGGCTGTCAACCGCAAATAGCTGCTCTCCCATACAGCTCCGCTCCTCTCATCTCTCCCCTAATATCGCTAGCCGCGCCTGCCCGGCATGGACAAAGCGCATTCCCCTAGATCAGCGCTTCCCTGGCAATGACCTTAACGCCCTTCGGCGCATGGACGACCAGCTCCGCGCCCGTCTCGCTGTTCAGCTTAATCCAGCCGAGCCCGGAGATGAGAACATCCTGCTTGACGCCTTTCGGGATATGCAGCGCATGCTTCACAAGAGGCGGCAGCGACTCTGCATCCGCCTTACTCGGCGGCGCCAGCAGCTCGCCGAGATGACCGGCATACAGCTCGTCGGCGCGATCGAGCTTCGTCCGGTGCACCGTCAGCCCGCCCGCCAAATAGATCGTGAACGACTGATGCGCCCCGCGCACGAAGTCGAACCGCGCAAGCCCGCCGAAGAAGAGCGTCTGCTTCTCGTCGAGCTGAAACACAAGCGGCTTCAGCTGCTTGTCCGGCATGATCCGCGCCAAATCCCGCTTGGCCACAAGCTCCGTCAGCCGATGCTTGTAGACGATCCCCGGCGTATCGATCACATAATGGCCGTCATCCAGCGGTATCTTCACCATATCGAGCGTCGTCCCCGGGTATTGCGACACCGTAAGCTCCGATTCCAGATCGCTGAAATCGGAGATCAGCCGGTTGATCAGCGTCGATTTGCCGACGTTCGTCGCCCCCACGACATAGACGTCGCGTCCGTCGCGGTGCTCCCCGATCGACGCGATCACCCGGTCGAAGCCCATGTTCTTCTTCGCGCTGCACAGCACGACGTCGACCACCTTCAGGCCCAGCTGCTTCGCCTGCCGCTGCACCCAATTCACGATCCGGTTCAGGTTCGTCACCTTCGGCAGCAGATCGATTTTGTTCACGACGAGAATGATCGGGTTGTCGCCGACAAAGCGCGGCAGCCCGGATATCATGCTCCCCTCAAAGTCAAAAATATCGACGATATTGACGACCAGCGATTTCGTGCTGCCGATATGGCCCAGCAGCCGCAGGAAATCGTCCTGATCGAGCGTAATCCCCGATGCTTCGTTGTAATGCTTAATGCGGAAGCAGCGCTGGCAAATGACAGGCTCCTTCTCCAATGCCTTCTGCGGCACGTAGCCGAGCTTGGCCGGATCTTGCTGCTGCAGCTTGACGCCGCATCCGGCGCAGTTCAGCTGCTCTTGGTCTTGCTTCGTTGCGATATCGGTCATAGTGACGTGTTTATGCCTCCAGCGTTATTTTCTCATCCAATAGAGTGCAACCTTCTCCAGGCGGCGATTCACCGCTTTCGTAAAAAAGCCTTCGTCCCCAAGCGAAATCGGCTTCACCAAAATCGTAAACAGGCCCATCCGGTTACCGCCCAGTACATCGGTCATCATTTGATCTCCGATCACGCACGCCTGCTCCGGCTTCAAGCTCATGAGCTGCAGCGCCTTGCGGAACGCCTGGTTCGTCGGCTTGCGCGCGCTCGGAATGAACGGAATGGCGAGCGGGTCCGCAAACGTGCTGACCCGGGCATGATGATTGTTGGACACAATCACGACTTGAAAGCCCTTCTGCTTCACAAGCTCCAGCCAGCCGATCAGCTCCGGCGTCGCATGCGGGTCTCTCGCCCCGACAAGCGTATTGTCCAAATCCGTAATAATGCCGCGAATGCCGGCCTTGTACAGCTCGTTCAAGTCGATATCGTATATCGTCTTCACTTGCAGACGGGGAGTCAGCTTATTCAGCAAGGTCCGTTCACCTCAAGCTCTTCCTCATTGTATGGGAAAATGATACCACAGTTGCGTGGCGCGAGCAAAAGCATATCGTGCATGAGTTTCAAACGAAAAAACCGATGTCCCGCAAGGACCGCATCATGCGGCCCGCGAAACCATCGGTCGTGAGCTTACTTTAACTGCATGCGCAAATGCTGCATCGTTCGGACGGCAAGCTGATAGTCTTCCTCTCCGACGGTCCCTTTGCCGTACTTCGCCCGTTCGAACAAACCGAGCAGCACTTCGAGGTCGTCGGCAATCCAGCGGCTCTTCGCCATCCAGCGGGCAAACGATTCGCGCAGCGTTTCGTGCTCCTGACGGCGGTAGCCCTTTCGCTTGCAGTAGCGCAGCAGCCGTTCGAATTCGATGACGACGCGCTGGCTGAAATCGACGGGCTCCGGCTTCTTGCGGCGCAGCTGCCGCTTCAGCCAGCCGGTTCTCCACAATACCGCAGCAAGCGCGGCCAGAACGGCCGTGATGCCGCCGGAGATGCTCAGCGCGAGTACCGGCGTACCGGTTTGCTCTTGTTCGGCCGCCGGAGCAGGAACGACCGGCTCGGGCTCGATCTCAGGAAGCGGCTCGGAGACCACTTCCGGCTGAATGAGCGGCATGGCGAAGCCGGAGGTAGGCTCGAACGGAATCCAGCCATAGCCCGGGAAATAAACCTCCGCCCAAGAATGGGCATCCGAATTGCGGACGGTGTACGTCCCGGAATCATCAATCATGCTGGGCAGAATGTTTCCAAGCAGCCCTTGGCTGATCTCATCCTGCAGCGATGTCGTGCCGGAGGAATAGCCTTTCACCCACCGGGCCGGAATGCCCAGCGAGCGGGTCATGACGACCATTGCGCTCGAATAGTAATCGCAGTACCCTTCCTTCAATTCGAACAGGAACCGGTCGACAAAATCTTCGCTGCGGCCCTTGGATTCGTCCGGCGTGTTCGTATACTTGAAGTTCATGTTTAAGTACTGCTCCAGCTTCTTGACCTTCTCGTAAGGCGTCGCCGCATCCTGCGTAACTTGCTCGGCCAGCGTGCGAACCCGCTGCGGGAGTCCTTGCGGCAGCTGGAAATATTCCGGCAGGGCTGCGCGCAGACTCGAATCGATGACCACTTGCTTGAGCTGCTTCTCGTCGACGATCGGCACCTGCGAAACGACCGTGTACTGCTTCGGATACGTCGTCCGCTCGCCGCGGAACCGCAGCTCCGATTGCTCCGACGCCCATAACACCGGGGCCGGCTCGGCGCCGCCGTTAATTTCCTGCAGCTGCTGGGCCGTTTTGGCCGCGAACAGAACGGGAAACGATTGACCGTCGTAAAATTTGAACGTTTGGACGACTTCCTTCGTCTGGACGAGCGACGTATCGATCCTCGATTCCGGCCGCAGGGCACTGCCTACCCGCGCATTGGTCACGCTCGCACGCCGTTCCGAGTTCGCCAGCTCCCAGCCGCTTCCGTTATACACCGATCTTGTCTCTCCGCGCCAATAACTTTTTTCCGTCGTATCGACCGTAAACACCGGAGTATAATCGAATCGGAAGCCGCCCCCCAAATCCCGGTCATTGCGGCCGTAACCGGAGGACGTATCCTGCGCCGGCGCTACCCAGTCGCTGATTTCTCCTTTGCTGGCCAGCAGCACCGCTTCGCCTTTCGCATGCTTCCAGGCTGTGTACGGGTCCGTCAGCAGCGGTTGAATCGTCGGTGTGTACACCCCCAGCAAAACGACGGCGGCCATCATCATGACGATCGGCATGAGTACGGCGGAAGGATACTGAGCGATGTGCTCCCAGCTTTTCGGCGCTTTGCGCTGAAACTCGGCAAAGTGCCGCAGGATCAGGAGCATCAGCCCGCAAAACAACACCATCGCAACCTGGGGCCATAAGACAAGCGTACTGAACGAATCGCGGATGCAGAAAAATAATATCGTTGCGATCATCCAAACGTATATATTGCGCTTTTGCTTCGCATACCAGTTCGCGAACACATAAACGATGCAGGCGCCGAAGCTGAACCAAACGTACGGGGTCATTTGGGCGAGCAAATAACCTAACCAGCTGCCGAACGCGGCGAACGAATCCGGCAGCTGCGAAATCGCCAGATTCGTCAATAACGCATTATGCACAAAGAATGTGGCGATCATCAGAACGGTTCGCCAGCGCCATGACAGCTTCGGTATCATCAGCACGAATGCCGTTACGGCAAGCGTCCACTCGACGTGTACGACCGTCTCCGGCCACCACATCGCTTCCTCTTTGCCGGCCCATAAAACATATTGCAGCAGGAAGAGACCGACTAAAGCAATGTGAACGGCCCGTCCGAACCAATTGAACGATGAGGCGAGCGAAGAACGGATTCGATCAGCCACTTTGTTTCCCTCCTCCCAATACGGCAGGCAGATCGTGCAGGCGGGTCACGGCATATCCCAAATAACCTCGGGCCTGCAGCTGCTTGATCCAATCGCCCTGCGGCTCGGCGGCGGCAGCGCTGCGTCCGGACGTCTTGGCGGCCTTGCTCCCGGCCGCCGGCACGACAGGATCCGAACTGATCCACATATGGCAAGGATTCATCTGGCGCTGCTCGAGCCAGCCGAGCGTCTTCATCATCGGCGTCCCTTTGCCCGGCGTCACAAGCACGAAGAACGTCCCCGGCGTCCAGTGCTGGGACCGGTTTTGCAGCACCTGCCCGATGGAATGCTCGCCGTCCGCGTCGACGGAAGTCAAATGGTTCATCACCTGATGCAGATGCTGCACCCCGAGCTTCGGCTCGATCATCACATAGTCCGAACCGACGGACAGGAGGCCGATCGCCAGCTTCTTCGCAGCGGCGTATTCAAACAGCGAAGCGGCGATCGATACGGCGAGCTCGAACTGATCCGGGTGCGAATAGGCGTCGGCGTGACGGTCCAGCACGATGATCGTTTTCGGCAGTGACTCCCGTTCGAATTCTTTCGATTTCCAGGTGCCGGTCTTAGCCGTCGCATTCCAGTGAACCCTGGACAGCTTATCGCCGTAAATATACTCCCGGACCCCGTTGATCTGCGTCGTTTCGCGAAGCGCCCTCGTTGTCGTCGCATGCATCTGCATGCCTTTAATCATCAAATGATATTGATTCCATTCCGGAATCGCCACCGTCTCCGGGGTAACCGTTACGATCCGCGACAAATCTAGAGTCCCTTTGTGCTGGAACAGGCCGAATACGTCTTCCGTAACGCAATCCGTATGCCCGAACCGGTATATCCCTCTCTTGAGCGGGGCGGTCACATATTCGATCTCGCCGCGGCGTTTCCAGTCCAGCGTCAGCGTGCCTTCATAGGCCTGGCTGTCCCCGTCATGGCGGGTGATCCGGTCCCGGATCAGCATGTACGGAATCGGCCACAGTCCCGGAACCTGTACCCGCACTTGTACGGCAAGCGACTGGCCCGCCCGCAGGCGGGCTTCCTGTTCGTGCTCGGGAAAGCTGCGCACGCCGGAGGCGCTTCGAATGCCGCTCCAGCGTCCCAGCACCAAATACAAGCATAGCACCGTAACCGTTACAAACAGCAGCGTCGCCAGCTTCCCGCCCTGAAAAACAACAAAGAGAAGGCTGCAAACGAAGGTGATCGTTACGTACCAGTACGGTATCGTCCACTTTGGTTCTTGCGGTCGCAGTTCCGGCTGCCCTTTCATCCGATCACTTCTCCAATCGGATCGGCACCGGCACGGATTGGAACACTTTTTCGAGCACGGAAACGGAAGTGGCTCCTTCCATGATCGCTTCCGATTTCAGAATCAGCCGGTGGCCGAGTACGTAAGGTGCCAGGAATTTGACATCGTCCGGGATGACGTAGCCGCGCCCCTGCAGGAACGCGTACGCTTTACACGCCTGAACAAGCGAGATCGTTGCCCGCGGACTCGTTCCCAGGAACACGGACGGGTGCTCGCGGGTGGCGCGCGCGATAGCGACGAGATAAGCGACGACGGCATCGTCGATATGGATATCACGCGCTTGCTTTTGCATCGCATAGACGTGTTCGGCGTCCGTCACCGCTTCGATGCTTTCGAGCGGATGCTGCTTGGATTGCGACAGGATCATCTTCTGCTCCGTCTCGGCGTCGGGGTAGCCGAGGCTGAATTTGAACATGAACCGGTCGAGCTGCGCTTCGGGCAGCGTATACGTCCCTTCGAAATCAATCGGGTTTTGCGTCGCCAGCAGAAGGAATGGAGTCGGCAGCGGATGCAGCTCGCCGTCAACCGTAATATGGCGCTCCTCCATCGCCTCCAGCAGGGCGGATTGCGTCTTCGTCGTGGCCCGGTTGATTTCGTCTACGAGCAAAATATTGGTCAGCACCGGACCCGGACGGAACAGAAACTCCTCCTGCTTCGGGTGGTAGATCGACACGCCGGTAATATCGGTCGGCAGCAGATCCGGGTTGCATTGAATACGCCGGAACTGGCCGTGAATGGATTTGGCAAGCGCTTTAATCAATACGGTTTTGCCGGTACCCGGGACATCCTCCAGAAGCACGTGACCGCCGGCTAACAACGCTGTGAGAAGCAATTGAATTTCATGGCTCTTCCCTAAAATGCAAGATTCGAGGTTGCGCTGCATCTGAGCAAGCGCTTGCGTGTGCGCGACTGTGGTTTCCATCGGAGATCCTCCCAAGTTGAGGTGAACTAAAAAGACGAAAGTAGATATAATTTTAATTGTACAGGAAATCCGACGCTGACGTATACTTGTAAAAATACTAAATTTTCTTGGTATTAATTACATCCGTTAGCGAACGGAAAAAACGCAAAAAGGCCCGCCGGAAAATCCGGCCGACCTACTTATACGAAAAGCGGACGCAAAAGGTTGCAGCGGCTCATCCTCTAGGTCTGGCAACGACGGCGGCCAAGAACGAGAAAATGATCGCCGCCGATATGCCTGCGCTCGTCACCTGAAAGATGCCTGTAATAATGCCGATCGGGCCGTCCTTGTTCAGTTCCCGGATCGCCCCGTGCGTCAGCGCGTTGCCGAAGCTTGTGATCGGCACGGTGGCGCCTGCGCCGGCAAATTTGACGAGCGGCTCGTACCATCCGAAGCCGTCCAGCAGCGCCCCTATAACAACGAGCGTCGTCATCGTATGCGCCGGGGTCAGCCTGCCCACATCCATCATCAACTGGCCGACGACGCAGATGGCTCCGCCTACGATGAAGGCCCAAACATAATCCATAAACACCGGCTATTCCTCCTTCATTTCAATCGCAACCGCATGAGCGATGCATGGAATCGTCTCTCCCTGCTGATAGGTCAGCGGAGAATGCAGCGATCCCGTAGCTGCGACCAGAATCCGCTTCAGCTCGCCGCGGCGCATCCGTTTCAGCAAATGGCCGTAGGTAACGGTCGCCGAGCAGGCTGCGCCGCTGCCTCCGGCCTGAACATCGGTTTTCTGCTTCTCGAGATCGTAAATTAACATGGCGCAATCCTTATAATCCGTCTGCCCGATCGGAATGCCCCTTTCCTTGAACAGCTCGATCGCGATAGCATGTCCGACCGACGCCAAGTCGCCGGTCACGATCAAGTCGTAATAGCCGGGCTCCCTGTTGAAATCGCGCAGATGGGCCGCGATCGTATCGACGGCGGCAGGCGCCATGGCGGCTCCCATATTGTTGGGGTCCTTTATCCCCATATCGACGACTTTGCCGATTGTCGCCCCTGTTACGACAGGTCCTTCCCCCGATGGCGCAAGCACCGCCGCACCGGCTCCCGTTACCGTAAATTGAGCGGTAGGGGCTTTCTGGGCGCCGTATTCCGTCGGATAACGAAATTGCTTTTCCACGGAGCTGTTATGGCTGCACGTGCCGCACATCGCATAGCGGGCATGATTGGTCGATACCATAAGGGCCGCCAGCGCAAGTCCTTCCATCGACGTCGAGCATGCGCCGAAGATGCCCAGATACGGAATCGACAAATCGCGTATGGCGAAAGTATTGGAGATGATCTGGTTCATCAAATCGCCGCCGACATAAAAGCTGATCTCGTCCTTCGACTTTCCGGCATGCTTCATTGCCAGCTCGGTCGCTTCCCCTAGCAGCTTGCGTTCCGCACGCTCCCAGCTGCTCTCCCCGATCAGCGACTCGCTATGTACGCGGTCGAAATCGTTCGCGATCGGGCCCTTTCCTTCCTCAGGACCGACAACCGTTCCGGTGCCGATAATTACGGGAGCTTGCTCAAAGCTCCAGCTCTGTTGACCCTGCAGCATGTTTCAGCCTCCTAAACCAAAGATCCAATACACGATGCCGATGAAAAATGCAGCGACCACCCCATACGAGATGACAGCTCCGGCCAATTTAAACATTTGGCTGGCAACTCCAAGTACGAAGCCTTCCGATCGGGCTTCAAGCGCCGCAGAGCTCATCGAATTCGCGAACCCGGTTACGGGAACGGCCGTTCCGGCTCCCGCCCATTGCGCGATTTTATCGTATACCCCGAAGCTGGTCAGGACGACCGAAATGAAGATGAGCACTGCCACGGTCGGGTTGCCGGCCGTTTCCTCGGTAAATCCGAAGTAGGTCTGGAACAGCTTCATAAGTGCTTCTCCAAATGTGCAGATGGCACCTCCGACGAGAAACGCCAGCGTGCAATTGCGCCCGACCGAGCGTTTCGGCTCCATTTTCTTGGCTAAATCCTGATACTGCTTCTGCTGTTTCGTGAAACCGCCCTTCGGCTTGGCCGCCGTGGTCATACAAGGTCCCCCTTTGATTCGACTTCCATAGGTCTATATTTTGCAAATGGAGGCGGGTCTATTTGTACTGAACGTTGGAAAACAGAGACAACGCCAAAAACACCCGCCGGGTGCGCGGTCAGCGGCGCCGGCGGGTGCAAGGTAATCCTGTTGTCCGGTTACATAAACAAAGCCAGTATGGCGGACAATAATACAAATAAGACGAGTACCAACCATAGAAATTGGTTTTTGGTCATGAAGGCGCGCTCCTCAAATTCGATCTTGTTCTGTATGTATGCTATGTTCCGGAAGATTGTCTTGTGCAAGGGCGCAAGCAAGGCCAGGCGCACCGTTGCCCGGCCTTCAATCAACGCTGCCTTATTCATCAGGCTGTCCCGAAGCCCGGCGAAGCGCATTCGCCAGCCGGTGAAATTCTTCCCGTGCGGCCGGCACGTCCGTTGCGAAATAGGCTGCGGACAAAAACGCGATCAGCTTGTTCGCATCTTCCACACTCATTACAGGCATCGTATCGGCACCTCCAATTATGGCGTCATAATGATATTGAACCGTGTTGACGACATCCTGCCAGCTTTTTCCCCAGCTTTTGATATAATCGATCGGATCGGAATGAGTCGTACCTCCGAGATAGCGCGTCACTTCGTAATGCGACCACAGCGTACCGCTTCCGTCCGGTCGCGCCGTCGTCACCCCCAGCCCCCTCAGCGCCAAATAATATGCGGCACGCTGGCACCAAGCGTCGAAAGATCTGGCGAATTGCTCGGCTGTCTTGTTCGAGCACAGCTCCAGATGGATAAACCGCGGGTTGGCGTTCGGACCTGCACCGTAAGCCAAATAATCGGGATTGGCGACCTGGATAATCTCGTTCGGATCGATAAATTCATGTACGAATGCATTTTGGAACGTTCTCGCTTCATAGGCCCGTTCGGAACGTGCCGTATCGTTCGGATTTGCCGTCTGGTGCATTACGACTCCCTCCCAGCGGCCGACTCCGCCGCGGTAAGGAATTTGCGGCAGACCCGGTATCCAGTCTACAATTACTGGATAGAGCGAATAAGCGCACATGACTGTCACCTCCTCCGACCAGCTTATAGCCAGCATATGTGAGAGCAGGTACGAGTGTGCAGGCGAGATCGCACATCCATAGAGGAGGACATGGGAAGGTGAATCATAAGCGGCTGATCGAGTACGGACTTGAATTTCGCGCAACAAGCCTGAGGTATCCGTTTGACCCGGATTTGGCCGTTCTGTATGTGCGCGAGAAAATGTTTGCCTTGTTCGGCACACGCGGCGGCGTGGAAAGCGTCAATTTGAAAGCGGATCCCGAGGAAGCGTGGCTGCAGCGGGAAACGTACCCGGGCTCCGTTCTGCCGGGCTGGCATATGAACAAGCGCCATTGGAATACGGTGCTTCTGGACGGGACAGTTCCGGACGAGGTGGTGACGGCTATGCTGGAGGAGTCTTATCGGCTTGTTGTGGCGAAGCTTCCCAAAGCCGACCGGGAAATTTTGGGGCTATGGCTGGATACGGGCGCGGCGAAGCAGAGATAGACGAATAGAAGGAAACGGCATGCCTCCGACCAAGAGAAGCATGCCGTTATTCGTATCCCGGCGCCATATTACTTGCCGCGCTCTGTCTTCCGTTCCTTCGCATGCGCCGTATGCTCGTCCCCGACCAAATCGTGCTCGACTTCGTCGACCATGGCTTCGACCCATTCGCTGACCGAATCGAGCGGGCCGATGTCCTCGTTTTCCGGCGGGGTCGGAATTCCATAGTTGGTCATATGCTCAAAATAGTTCGGCTCTTCCCGGTTATCCGGCACTGGAGATCACATCCTTCGCATGGAGAGTGTAGAAGTTACTCTCTATGTAGCTTCCGCCTCATCCTGCAAGATTATGCTCCCGTCCGGCCAGGCCACCAATTGCAACGGCCCAGCAGCTGCATCAGCGCCGGGACGAGCAGCAGTCTGACGACGGTTGCGTCAAGCGCGATTGCAGCGGCGATGCCGATGCCGAGCTGGCGCACGCCGGCCACATCTGCGGCGGCGAACGGGATCGTTACGGCGATCATGATGGCAGCCGCGGCTGTAATGAGCGGTCCGGTCGCTTCGACGCCTTCGCGGATCGCCGCCGCATTGCTGCCGGTACGGCGGTATGCCTCGCTGATACGGGCCAGTAAAAACACCCCGTAATCCATGCTGATGCCGAATACGAGTCCGAAAATAAAAACCGGGATCATTATCGCAATGTTAGTCGGCTCCAGTCCGAAGCGGCCGTCCTGACAAACGAGCGTCACTATGCCGAAAGCCGCGCCAAGTCCCGCCAGATGCATGAGAACGGTCTTCACGGCGATGATGGCGGCGCGGAAGGCGGCGAGCAGCATCAGCAAATTGGCGGCTGCGATAAATCCGGCCGCCAGCGGAAGCCGGTTTGCAAGCACGGCGAACAGCTCGCGCTCGTATGCGGCTTCCCCGCCGACATACAGCCGGATTGGAGAGTTTAAGCTCGTGACGAACGAATCGGACATAGACGTAAAGAAGGCCGCGGATTTGGTTTCCGTCAAGAGGCGGTCCACCCATTCGCGGGCTTCGGTGGAGGACGGCTCGGCCGCTAGCGTCACCGACAGCAAAGTATATTTATGCTGGATATAGCCGGCGGTGCCCGGAGCGTAACGGACAGCTTGCCCCGGCTGAAGCAGCAGCTCACGAAGCCGTTCGGCGGGCAGCGCCGCTGCTGAAGCCGCCGACGAGACGTCCAGGACAAGCGGATCGTTCTGCAGCCTGACAGCGAGCGCGGCGGCCGCCTCCGCTTGACCCGGGCTCCAGGGCCGGCTATGCAGCTTGAGCGGGCTGCCGCCAGCCGCCTCCGCCACGATCCAAATCCGGGTGCTGACCGGCGGCTCGAACCCGGCGCGTGCAAACGCTTCGGCCGTCCGGCGCGATTCGTAGCTGGCCGGAAGCGAATCCGGTCCGGGGACGGCCAGCTTCATGCCGCCAAGCGGAAGCAGGAAGAAGGACAAGAGCAGAGCCGCGAACACCGCCGCAGCAACGGGCCGGCGCAGTACGGCGTCGCACCAGCGCCCGGTCAGCGAAGTCCGCCGCCGGGCGCTTGGGGCCGGCAGCGATTGCAGCAGCGGAGCAGCGACGGCGAGCAGGGCGGGCAGCAGCGTAAACGACAGCAGCAGCGCCAAAGTGACGGTCAGCATAGCGGCCAGCGCAACCGTGGAGAACATCGGCAGCGGCAGCGCCGCAATGCCCCCCAACCCGAGCAGTACGCAAGCGGACGAAACGATCACGGCGCAGCCGGCTGTCCGCATAGCCGTCTTGGCGGCGGCTTCGGCCGAGGGCGTCAGCCGCAGCTCCTCGCGGAAACGGGCGACCAGAATAAGGGCAAAATCGAGTCCGATGGCGAGCCCGGTCATCGGGATCACGCTCAAGACGAACACCGACCACGGAATGCGGCCGCTCCAGGCGGAAGCTATGCCCATTGCACCGGTTACAGCGCTGACGCCGAGCGCAATCGGCAGCAGCGCCGCCGTCCAGCTGCCGAACGCAATCCGCAAAATAACAAAGGCGACAGGCAGTCCGATCAGCTCCGCGCGCAGCAGATCGCGGCGGGCCGCCGCATTGACGTCGGCCTGAACGACCGGCTTGCCGGCAAGCCCGGCGGTGAAGGCCGTACTGGCGGGAAGGCGATTCCGCAGCTCGGCGATCAATCGTTCCTGCCCGGACGGTTGAACGGCAATCGTGACCGCCGCATACGCCGCCAGTCCGCTCTTCGCGAGCACCGGGCCCGAAACCCGCTCCACGCCGCCGACAGTCCGTATCCGATTCGCCGCCTCATGGACGAATTGCTCAATAGCTGCTGGGGATGAGCTCCCTGTTGGCTCCACGTATACAATTACCGGTTCTTCCGGTATCCGGAACTCTTTGGCGAGAAGACGATGCGCTTCCCGGTAATTGCCGTCCGGGATTTCAAGTCCGTGTCCGCGAAGCGACCCCGGCAGCTGCAGCGCGAGCGCCGACGCCGCAGTCAGCAGCGCGGCCCAGAGGAAGAGAACGACATAAGCATGTCTGAAGCACAGCAAGGCAAGCTTTACATGCGGCATCCGGTCCGCCCCCTTGTTCGGTCGCGTAAGCGTCTCACCCGCGCAGACGCGTAGCGCGGATAAGGCTCTGCGGCAGGGCCGGTACGAGCCGGCCCAGCTCCAGCAGCGCCCGGGCCAGCCGCGGCTGCCGCAGGCCCGCGTGCAGCAGCCGCCCCCAGCGGATCGGGGCGGCCAGCTCGCGGCGGAGCGCCTCGCGGTAGCGGCGCTCCCATTCCGCCGCCGGCATGCGGCCGGCGAGGCAGGCGTCGGCGAGCTCGGCGCACAGCAGCGCCGAGCGGAGCGCCATCGCCATGCCGTCGCCGCACAGCGGCGGCACGAGCGCCGCCGCGTCGCCGACCGGCGGCAGCGCGCCCTTTGCGGCCGGCAGAAGGGCCGCGGCTACAGGGGAGACGGCTGTGACCGTCTCCGCAACTACGGCGCCGCCGTCCAGCAGCTCCGCCAGCATACGGTGCCGGCTCGCATAATGCGCGACGGCCGATTGTACGGTGCCGCCGGAGCTGCGAAAGGCGTCCCTGCTCATCAGCGCGGCGACGTTCAATCGGTTTCCCTCAACGGGGGCAACGCCGATATAGCCGTCGCGGCTGAAGAACATGTCGACCGCAGCGGCGACGCGCCTAGCGGTTTCCATATGCAGCTTAACGCCGACGAAAGCGCTGGCGGCACCCGGCCGTCTTCCTCTTCCGGAAGGCGAGCCGGGCAGTCCCGAACGGGCATGCCGCCCCCACGCCGCCACCGCAATTCGAGCCCGTATTACGTTTAACTGCTCGCCGCTGCGGATTCTCACCAGCCAGCCGTCCCCGCCGTCCTCCGGCTCGACAGCCGTTACCGTCGCTGCGGTCTGCACGATCGCCCCCGCGCGCCGCGCCGCCTCGTGCAGCGCTGTGTCGAGCGCATGACGGCTCCAGCCCAGAGCCGTTCCCGGCAGCGGAACGACAAGCGGCCCTCCGCCTCCTTCCGCATGCAGCCGGGCTGCTGTAAGCCTCCGCGGCGCAGTCTCGCTGTCCGGCGGCAAATCTACCCCCAGCTTGGCCAGCATGCGGCCGGCTTCCGGCGACAGGAATTCTCCGCACACCTTATGCCGCGGGAAGTCGTCACGGTCAATCGCAATGACGCGCCAGCCCCGCGAAGCCAGCGCTCCGGCCAAGGCGGTCCCGCCGATTCCCGCGCCGGCAATAACGACGTCGTACCGTTCCGGTTGTCCGCTAATCATCGAGTTTCCGCCTGTTCGGACGCAACGTGACGGCATAGCGAAACAGCGGCATCCAGCGGTACTCGAGCTCGAGCTCGCCCCCCAGCTGTTCGTTCAGCCGGTCCCGCAAATCGTCCCAGTCCGCAGCACGGAACCCTTTGGCGACGGACAACGGGCCGTCATGGCGTATGTAGCGGTTCGGCGACAGTCTCGTTACGAGCCATACCGCGGACCAGGCGACCGGATGCCGGTGAATGTCGGCGATGACGACACCGAGCCGGGACGCCTGCAGCATGCGCTCTACGGCCGCAACCAGACTGCCGGAGCCGAAATGATGCAGCATCTGCGATGCCGTGACGATATCGGACGAGTCCTGCGGCAGCTCGAACACATCGCACTGCCGCACATCGACGCGGGCAACCCCTGCGAACAACCGCCTTGCTTCCGCGCAAGCTTCCTCCGCCACATCCGTCAGGATCAAGCGCAGCACGACATTCCTCTTCTCCGCCCAGCGCAGCAGACGGCGGTTCACATCGCCCGAGCCGCAGCCGATGTCCGTTACGGTCAGCGCTCGCGGCCGGCCGGCCGCCAGCCACAGCTTCTCGACGCCGTATAGGGACGGACGGGCCGCTGCGAACAACCGGTTCAAGCGCCGCAAATGCCGGTGCGCCTGCACCAGCGCAGGTCCCCCGGCTGCTTCATCGTCCATGAGCTCCGGCCGCAGCTCCCTCTCCTGCAGAAAGCGGCCACTCATCGTACCGCCCCTTTCGGCGCTTCGAACCGGATTTGCAGCAGCTCAACGGTCAGTCCCGGCCCGAACGCCATGGCGACTCCCGCTTCCCCGTGCCGCAGGCCTCCATTTTCGCTCAGATCGCGCCGCAGCTGGTCGAGAACGAACAATATCGTCGCCGAGGACAAATTGCCGTAATTCCGCAAAACGGTCCGGCTGGCGGCAAGCTGCTCCCCGGACAGCCCCCACAAGCTCTGAACGGTATCGAGAATTGCTCTGCCGCCCGGGTGAACGGCCCACAGGTCCACACCCGGAGCGTACACCCCGAGCCGCTCCAGCTCAGCGCCGGCGTACAAGCCCAGCAGCTCGGGAATGCGCGGCGACAAAAACAGCTCGAAGCCGGTGTTCCCGACCGTCCAGGTCATCGCGTCCGCCCCGTCCGGGAGCAGCACGGACCTTTTCGCCCCCAGCCGAAACGTGCCGCCGGCCGGCAAAGCGTCATCGGCCGCCCCGACCACGCAGGCTGCGGCCCCGTCGCCGAACATCGCCGCGGCTACGAGCTCGTGGCGCTCGCCGGCCGGCTGCACATGGAGCGTACACAGCTCCACGCAGACGACTAACGCCTTGGCGGCCGGATCGTGCCGCACAAGCTCGCCGGCGATCCCGATCGCCTTCAATCCGGCCGCGCAGCCGAGAAAATACAGCGGCAGCCGCTCCACATCGGGACGCAGCTCCAAAGCCCGCACCAGCTCGGCATCGATGCCGGGTATGTGCAGCCCCGTACAGCTGACGGCCAGAAGATGGGTAATGTCCTCGCTCCTCACCCCTGCATCGTCCATCGCACGCTTCGCCGCGGCAGCCGCCAGCGGTAGCGCATGCTCACGGTACAGCTGTCCCCGCATCGCCGTCGTCGGTACCCGGTGCTGCGGCGTCCCCGGAAGAAAGTCGCATCGCTCCGAATCGCGGAGAAAGCTGGGCTCGCACGTATATCTGGTGCGTACGGCGCTTTGCCGAAACAGCCGCCGTACCCACCGATCCGCCTCGGCTTGTCCGGCCGCAGCCCGGGCGAGCCGCTCGGCCGCCTCCTCTTGATCCACCTTATAAGCAGGTAATGCCGTCCCCATGCCAACGATGGCGGCAGCTCCTTGTTCTTGTTCCATCGACGCGTCCCCCCATCCCGCTATACGTTATCTTGATATATATGAACGGGACAGGAGAGCTAGTACGATCCATCAAGTACCGCAGTAAAACATAAAGGCCGGCCGCCACCCGATAGTTTCGGATGGAGCGGCCGGCCTCTTCTTATTTTCGCTCGATCGTAAACTCCGCCTGCAGCTCCCGGTGCGGCCCGACCAGCGTCAGCCCTTCTCCGGTTTGCAGTGCCCCGTTCTTCGCCATCCAGGGCTCTACGCAGACGAACGGCTTGCCCGGCACGCTCCACAGCACGACGTACCGGAACAGCCCGCTGTAGGTCAGCTCGACCCGAACGCCTTCCAGCGGCTGAAACGCGATGCGCGGCGCCGCCGCATCGACGAGCGCCACGGATTCCGTCAAATGCTCCAGATCGACCGTTCCTTCGTACGGCTTCGTTTGCAGGTCATTGTAGTCATACATCGTCTTCGCGTCGGTATCGTAGGCAAGCGCCTTCCGGTCCGCGGCGAAATACGGATGAAACCCGGCGTACATCGGCATCTCCCGATCGGATACATTCCGGTAGCTTTGGGCGATTGTCAGCTTCCCTTCCTGAAGGGTATACGTAAATTCCAGCTCGAAATCGAACGGATACGAAGCCAGCGTCTCCGCGCTGCTCCTCAGCTTCAGCCGAATCCAGGCCGACTCCGCATCCGTCCCGCTGTCTTCGACCGACCACGGCATGACCCGGGCGACGCCGTGATTGCGCATCTCGTAGCGCTGCCCTTCCCATTCGTAAGCGCCGTCCGCAAGCTGGCCGCAGATCGGAAACAGCACGGGAATGCCGCCCCGGATGTTAGCGGCCGGGTTCGCAAACGTCTCCCGGTCCAGGTACAGCAGCTCCTGTCCGTGCGACCGGAACCCCGTCACAATACCGCCGCGCTGCGGACATACCCGTACCGCGGAATCGGTCACCGTATCTTTCAGTTCGAACATCGCGTATTCGGCTTCATAGCTGCGAATCTCATAACGGCTCATTTTCCAGCTCCCACTCCTTCATTGGACAACGACAGGCAAGGTGAAGATCACCTAATTTCCCTATTTCATCCAATCATACCATAGAAGCCGGACAGCCGTCAGTCGGCGGACTGTTTCTTCTGCTTCTTGCGCGTCACGCTGCGGCGGCCGTCGATCCCGACGGGAACCCCGCCGTCCACCGTTACCCTGCGCACAACCCGATGCTGATCGCCGTAATCGTTAATCGCATAATGCTGCGTCGCCCGATTGTCCCAGATCGCCACATCGCCGGGCTGCCAGCGCCAGCGTACCGTATGTTCGAGGCGGATGACATGCTCCTGCAGCAGCGAGAACAGCTGCGCCGATTGCGACGAGGTGACGCCCAATATTTTTTTGACGAAATGGCCAAGCAGCAGATGCCGCTCTCCCGTCTCCGGATGCACATGCACGACCGGGTGCTCGGTCTCGTACAAGGTGGAAGTGAAGACGTCCCGCTGCCGCTGCAGCTCACCCTCCGCCGCCTTCGGCCGCTTCGCTGCGTAATCGTAGTCGTTGGAGTGGAGCGCCCAGAGCCGGTCGGCTAGCTCCTTCAGCTCGGCGGGCAAGCTTTCGTAAGCAGCCGCCGTGTTCGCCCACACCGTGTCCCCGCCGGCCGCCGGTACGACAATCGCCCGTAATATCGATGCTTGCGGATAAGCGTCGACGAAGGTGACGTCGGTATGCCACGAGTCCGCCCGGCCGCCGTGACCGGCGGAATTCAGCTCCAGCACATACGTCGTCCCGTCCTTGATCGGCACGGTCGGATGGGCGACCGGGGAACCGAACAAGGTGGCCAGCGCCTCCTGTCCGGCATCGTCCAGATGATGCTGCTCGCGGAAGAAGAGCACCTTATAATTCAGCCAGGCATCCCTGATCACACGCACGATAGCCGGATCCAAATCCGCCGACAGCTTCACGCCGCGCACCTCGGCACCGATTAAACCTGCAACCGGGACAATCTTGAGCTCCTGAACCGAAACTGCGGTTTCTTGTTGAACAGCCATATTTCCCGCCTCCTCTATGAATGGTTATTGGGATGATACCAGCGCCTGGCCTTGCCCCTGCTTGCCGAAGCGGCTGAGCGGCCGCCGCAGCCCCAGATGCTCGCGCAGCGTCGTGCCTTCATATTCCGTACGGAAGAGGCCTCGCCGCTGCAGCTCCGGTACGACGAGCTCAACGAAGTCGTCCAGTCCGCCGGGCAAAAACGGCGGCATAATGTTGAAGCCGTCCGCCGCTCCGGAGCGGAACCACTCCTCCAGCTGATCGGCGATGCGCTCCGGCGTTCCGTGGATTTCGCGGTGGCCGCGGGCGCCCGCAATGCGGCGGTACAAGCCGCGAATCGTCAGCCCCTCGCGCTCGGCCAAATCCTTGAGCAGCTGGAACCGGCTTTTGCCGCCGTTCACGTCCTTCAGCTGCGGCAGCTCCGGCAGCGGACCGTCGACCGGGTACGGGGACAGATCGAACGAAATGAGCGAGGACAGCAGCGCAACGCCGGCCGGCTCCGGAATAAGCTCTCTCAGCAGCTCCCGCTTCTCCTCCGCCTCCTCTTCCGTACGGCCGATAATGGGGTACACGCCGGGCATAATTTTCAAATCGTCGGGGGATCTGCCATACCGTGCCAGCCTTCCCTTCACGTCGCTGTAGAACGCCTGCGCTTCGGCCAGCGTCTGCCAAGCGGTGAAGATCACCTCCGCCGTCTCGGCGGCGAGCTCTTTGCCGGATTCGGAGGAACCGGCCTGAATAACGACCGGGTGGCCCTGCGGCGGGCGGGCGATGTTGAGCGGGCCGCGTACGGCAAACCACTCGCCCTTATGATCGAGCGCATGCACCTTGTCGCTGTCCAGAAAAATGCCCGTTTCCTTATCGACTACAAGCGCTTCGTCCTCCCAGCTGTCCCACAGACCGGTAACGACGTCGACGAATTCGCGGGCCCGGCCGTAGCGAAGATCGTGCTGCAAGTGCCGGTCCTTGCTGAAATTAAGCGCCTCCGCCTCGCTGTTCGAGGTGACGACGTTCCAGGCCGCGCGCCCTCCGCTCAAATGGTCGAGCGAAGCGAACTTGCGGGCTACATGGAACGGTTCGTTATACGTGGTCGACACCGTTGCCGCCAGGCCGATGCGCTCCGTCACCGCAGCGAGCGCCGACAGGAGCGTAAACGGCTCGGGCCGGGTGTGCACCGTATGCCGCAGCGCCGACGGAAACTTCTCCGACACCGCATAACCGTCCGCCAGGAAAATCATATCGAACTTGCCGCGCTCCGCCGTCGCCGCCAGCTTCTTGTAGAAGTCCAGCTTCATCAGGTCGGCAGACGCCGCCTCCGGGTGTCTCCAGGCCGCGACATGATGCCCCGGGATCATAAAGAAGGCTCCGAGCCGCATTTGCTTGCCATGTACGCTCATCCTTGTATCCTCCTTATCACTAGTCAGCCTGCGTATGCTTCCAGGCCGTGAATGTTTTCTCCAGCGCGACGAGAGCGCCGTTAAACAGCAGGCCGAGACCCGAAATCGTCACGATGCCGGCATACATGTTCGGAATTTGAAAATTAAACTGCGCATAGTTGATCAAATACCCGAGCCCCGCCTTCGCCCCGACCATTTCCGCCGCAACGAGAACAAGAATCGAGCTCGCACCCGCCAAACGTACGCCGGTAAACACCGTGGGCAGCGAGGCGGGCAGAATCACTTTCTGAAACAGCTTCCTCGGCGTCAATCCCATCGAGCGCGCCGACTTGATCAGCAGCGGGTCGACGTTGCGTACGCCCGATATCGTATTGAGCAGAATCGGCCATGAGGAGGCGTACATGACGATGGCGATTTTGGACGTTTCCCCGATGCCGAGAATCAAAATAAACACCGGCAGCAGCGCCAGCGCAGCCGTATTGCGGAACAGCTCGAGCAGCGGATTCAGCAGGGAAGCGAGCGGCTTATACCAGCCGACCAGAAGCCCGAGCGGAATGAATATCGCATTCGCCAGCAGAAAGCCGGTTAGCGATCTGGCGATGCTCGAGCCGAAATGGCTGACCAGCTCGCCGGAGAGGGCGAGCTGCCACCATGCCTGGAGCACTTCGCTGAACGGCGGCAGGAACGTGCTGTCCACCGCCCCGATTCGGGGAGCAAGCTCCCATACCGCCAGCAAGGCGGCAATCGCGGCCACGCTGCGCCCGAACTTGAGCAGCGTTTGACTCGGCCTCACCGCCGGCCTGCGCACCTGCACCGGCTGCTCTCTCCATACTGCGGAATCTCCGACACTAGCCAAGGCGTACCGCCTCCTTATCCTTCAATTTGTCGCTATGTTCGAGCTGCTGCGCCTTCGCCACTTCATCCCGCAGCAGACTCCAGACCTCGTGGCGAAGCTGGACGAACTCGGCGTTCGAGCGTACGTCGTCCTCAGCGGATTTCAGCCCTTGCGGAATGTCGACGATCTGCTTGAGCCTGCCCGGACGGGACGTCATGACGGCCACCCGCTCCCCGAGATACACCGCCTCGTCGATGCCGTGCGTAATGAACACGATCGTCTTGCGCGTCTGCTGCCAAATGCGCAGCAGCTCGGCCTGCAGCGTCTCCCGGGTTTGCGCATCGAGCGCGGCGAACGGTTCATCCATGAGCAGCACATCGGGATCGTAGGCGAGGCTGCGGGCGATCGCGACGCGCTGCTTCATGCCGCCCGACAGCTCGTGAGGGTAACGCTGCTCGAAGCCCTTCAAGCCGACAAGCTCCAAGTAATGGCGTGCGCGCTCGACTCGCTCGGCTTTCGTTACGCCCTTGGCCTCGAGCGAAAATTCTATGTTGCCCTGAGCCGTCTTCCAGGGGAACAGCGCATATTGCTGAAATACGATGCCCCGATCGAGCCCCGGCCCCGTGATCGGCTTGCCGTCCAGCAGAATCGAGCCGAAGGTCGGCTTCGCGAGGCCTCCGAGCAGGTCGAGCAGCGTCGATTTGCCGCATCCGCTCGGACCGACGATGACCATAAATTCTCCTTCCCGAACGTCAAAATGAATATCCTGCAGCGCCGTGAACTCGGTAACCGCGCCCTTCACACTCTTCGTGCGAAACGTCTTGCCCACGTGCTGAAAGCTGATTTTTGCAGTCATTATCCCGCTTCCTCCTTATTACAAAGCGTTTGCCCGCCCGTTATTTCCCGTCCGGATAAGCGCTGAACCGGTTCGTATACAGCTCTGCCGCCTTGAGCTGACCTTCCTTCAGCTGTCCGTCCTTGACAAGCCAGTCGACCCATACGCCGAATTCCTTCTCCGCGATCCAGCCGCCTTTGCCGGCGACGCCCGTGCTCTTCCAGTACGGCACATTCGAGGCGTCCTCATTGCGGCCGCGTTCTTTAATAATTTTTTCGAAGCGGGCTTTAACGACGTCGGGCGGGTTCGTACGGGCCCATTCGATCGCTTTGCCGGTCGCCTCGACGAACTTTTTGGCCGTATTCGGATATTGCTTGATGAACTTGTTCGTCAGCACGTAGCTGCCGGCTGTGAATTCGCCGAACAAATCGTAGTCGGTGAACAGCGGCCGGATGCCTCCGCGCTCTAGCGCTTTGTCGCGGAGAATGCCGCCGAGAACGGCAACGTCGATCTGCTTCTGGCGCAGCGATTGCTCCGTGTTCACCGGAGGGACGACGACGAGCGTAACCTGCTTGATTTCCTCGTTCGTAAGGCCGTTACGGTGCAAATACTCCTTCAGCATCGACTCATGGTGCGCCCCTAACGTGTTCATTCCTACCTTCTTGCCGATGAGATCCTTAGGAGACTTGATGGGCGAATCCTCTGTCACGAAGAAGCCGCTGTACGTGTGCTGGTCGACCCCATAGTAGCCGATGACGGCCGTTATCGGCGCCTTCGCCGCAATCAGCTTCACGATCGCCCCGTTGAAGGCGCCGCCGAAGTCGACATCACCGGTCGCGGCCGTCTGGATGTCCTGCGGACCGCTGATCGTATTGCCGATCCACTTCAGCTTGATCGGAGCGAGATAGCCGAGATCTTCGGCCAGCTCGGGAAACGTCACGTTGCCGACCGAGCCCTGATAGCGGAGCTCGAGCTTCTCCGGCTGACCGGAAGCGGCCGCTCCGGCGGAGCTGCCGGCACAGCCGGACAGCAGCGCCGTGAACAGAAGACAAAGTGCAATTCCGATAGCCCCCCATATTCGCCGGATTCGCTTTTTTTGTCTGGCCAACAAAAACATCATTTTACACATCTCCCGTTAATTGTTAATCAATGCTTATAAAAATGTCCCTACCCCGAAACTATCGCGCGTTCATCTCGGAGCAAAGACAAGAAGCAACCGTCGGATCGTAACGGGCACAACAAAAAAAGGAGACCTGGCGCTTGAATAAGCGGCTTGGTCTCCGGAGGCCCGGTTGAATTCACCTAATTCCGATTCGTTTAGTATGTTTTATTGATACCGACTATATCACCTTACGAACGTTACCGTCAATACCAATTTTACTATAATTATGGAAATAGTTCGCACGCACTATCGCTGCGCTTCGCCTTCCGACATAAAGCTTCGCCGTACCGATTTGAACTGATTCTCGAACATGTGCGCGTACTTGCCTCCGGCGCTCATCAGCTGTTCATGGGAGCCGCGTTCCGCCACGCCGCCTTGATCGATAACCAGAATTTGATCGGCGTCTCGGATCGTATTGAGCCGGTGTGCGATAATGAATGACGTTCGGCCTTGCATGACGCGCAGCAGCGCTTCCTGGATATGCTGCTCCGTGCGCGTGTCGATCGAGCTTGTCGCCTCGTCGAGAATGAGGATCGACGGCTTGGCCAGAAACACGCGGGCAATGGCCAGCAGCTGCCGCTGACCTTGGCTCAGACTCCCGCCGTTCTCCGTCAGAACGGTATCGTACGCCTGCGGCAGTCTTCTGATGAACGGGTCGGCATTGGCCATGACGGCTGCCGCAATGATCTCTTCGTCGGTTGCATCCGGCTTGCCGTACTTGATGTTGTCTCTGATCGTTCCCGAAAATAAATACGTGTCCTGCAGCACGATTCCGAAGCAGCGCCTCAGGCTGTCCCTTGTATAATCCCGAATGTCGAGCCCGTCGATGGTAATGCGCCCTTCCGTTACGTCATAGAAGCGCGTCAGCAAATTGACAACGGTCGTCTTGCCCGCTCCCGTAGGTCCGACGAACGCCGTCCGGCTTCCCGCCTCCGCCCGAAAGCTGACGCCGCTTAAGACGGGTACGTCCGGCCGATAGCCAAAGCCGACGTTATCGAAGACGACTTCGCCTCGCGGGCTCGCGATCGCGACGGCGCCCGGAGGGTCTGACTTCTCTTCGCGCTCGTCCAGCACCTCGAAGGCCCGCTCCGCACCGGCAACCCCCGACTGGAAGACGTTGTAAATGTTGGCGAGCTCGTTAAGCGGTCTGACGAATTGCCGCGAATAGCTGAGGAAGGCGGCGATGACGCCGACCGTAATCATGCCTTTCACCGCCAGAATCCCCCCGACGATCGCAACCGCAGCAAAACCCAGGTTGTTGATGACGGCTAACAGCGGCATCATGAAGCCTGACCAAATTTGCGCCTTGAGTCCTACCTGGTACAGCCTTTCATTTACTTCTTCGAACTCCCGAATGACCCGCTCTTCGCGTCCGAACGCCTGCACGAGCTCCAGGCCGGATATCGATTCTTCGACATGCCCGTTCAGCTTGCCGAGCTGGGCCTGCTGCTCCTTGAACAATACGCCGGTTCGCTTCGTTATGATGCGGGCCAGACCGAACACAAGCGGTACCGTGATCAGGCTGGCCAGCGTCAGCAGGGGGCTGAGCATGAGCATCATGATCAGCGATCCGGCGATGGCGATCGCTCCGCCCATCAGCTGGGTCATCGATTGGGATATCGTCATGCTGACATTATCGATATCGTTCGACAGCCGGCTCATCACTTCGCCGTGCCGCCTCGAATCAAAGTACCCGACCGGCAGCGTATGCAGCTTATCGAACAGCGCTCTTCTCAGCGATGCGACAACGCGCTGGGCTGCGCCGGCGGCAAGCGTCGCCTGAACGAGCGACAGGCCGCTGTCGGCTGCATAAGCGCCGACCAAGGCGATCACCGCGAGCTTCAATACGCTGAAATCGACCGTACCGCCCGCTCCGGACGTCATCGCGTCGATCGCCATCCCGATCAAATACGGTCCGAGCAGCATGATCGCCGAGTTGATCAAAATGATGACGAACACGACGGCAAGCCGGGCGCGCTCTTTGCCGAAATAGCGCCACAGCCTTCCCATCGTCCCCCGGAAATCGTTCGGCTTCACTACCGGACCGCCCCGTCCCCGCATACCCGGACCGCCGAAGCCTCCCGGACCCGGCCGCAGCATTGCGGCGGCAGCCTGTTGTCCATGCGAATCGGCGGCTTCTCTGTCAGACGGACGCTGCATGGCTGTTCCCCTCCTTGCCGAGTTGGGATTCGTAAATTTCGCGATATACACGGCAGCTGTCCATCAGCTCCGCATGACTTCCGATGCCGGCAAGTTCCCCTTGATCCAAAACGACGATCCGATCGGCATCGATGACCGACGTAATCCGCTGTGCGATCAATATGCACGTCAGCCCCTTGGCGTACGTCCGCAGCGCGGACTTGATGCGGGCTTCCGTCGCTGCATCGACCGCACTCGTGCAGTCATCGAGAATAAGAATATCCGGCTGCCGCACCAGCGCTCTGGCGATGGCCAGCCGCTGCTTTTGCCCTCCGGAGAAGCCCGTCCCGCCTTGTCCTACCGGCGCATCATAGCCTTCCGGCAGCTTCGAGATAAATTCATGCGCTTCCGCCATCCGCGCCGCCTGCTCGACTTGCTCCCTGGTAGCTTCCTCGTTGCCCCAGCGGATGTTGTCGGCCACCGTTCCGGTGAACAGCATCGTCTTCTGCGGTACGACGGCGATACGTCGACGCAGCTCCTTCGGATCGCAAAGCCGCACATCGATGCCGTTCACCTTCACGGTCCCTGAATCGGCCTCGTAATATCTCGGGATGAGGCCGACCAGCGTGCTTTTTCCCGAACCGGTCGAACCGATAATGCCGATCGTCTCGCCCGGACGGCATACGAAGCTGACGTCGCGCAGCGCGGGAGCGCTGTCCGCTTTCCCGTATCGGCATGTCACGGCATCGAACTCCACCATACCGCGTTCGGATGCCCGCGCCGCAGATACTGCCCCGTCCACCCACGCCATATCGTTCCGCTCGGCCAGCACTTCGCCGATCCGGGCGGCGGAGCCCTTCGCACGAACGAACATCGTGAATACCATCGTCACTACCATGAAGGCATACAGCATTTGCGTCATGTAGTTGATGAAAGCGACGATGTGGCCGACCTGCATCCCGCCGCCGCTTACTCGATGACCGCCGAACCACAGCACCGCCACGATCCCCATATTCATCGTCAGCATGACGGTTGGGCTGAAGAAAGCGACAATCCGCGCCGCATCCGTCGCTCTGTCCCTGTATTCCCCATTAGCGCCGTCAAACTTGAGCGTCTCCGCATCGTACCGGTGAAACGCTTTCACAACACGAACGCCCGCCAAATACTCGCGGATAATGCCGTTCACCCGATCGAGCGCCTTCTGCATGCGGGTAAAATACGGGACGCCGATACGCAAGTTCATGGCAACGAACAGGCCTGCGAGCGGCACGACGACCACAAGCACGAGCGACAGCTCCGGGTTTAGACGGACCGCCATGATCAAGCTGCCGATACACAGGAGCGGCGCCTTGACGAAGATGCGCATGAGCCCGTTCGCGAAGTTCTGGACTTGCGTCACGTCATTCGTCATCCGTACGATCAGCGACGCCCGCTCGAATCGGTCCAGCTTGGCAAAACCGAGCTTCTGGATATGCCGGAACAAGTCCGCGCGAAGCTCGGCGCCGAACTGCCCGGACACGCGGCTGGATACGATGTTGCGAACCGAGGCGCCGATCGCTCCCAAGGCCGTTATGAGCAGCATGAACGCCCCCATTTTTACTACATAATCCATGCGTCCTTCCGCGACGCCTTCATCGATGATGTGCGCCATTATCGTCGGCTGCAGCAGGTCGGCCGCCGCCTCTATCGTCAGGAACAAGATGGCGACGCCGAACATGAAACCATGCTTGCGGTAATATTTGCGGAACACGCCTGCTTCACTCTCCTCCGGCATATGCTGTCTATCCTGTACGATACTCCTGGCAAGCGGAATTGTCACTACTCGATCATAAAAGTTACGGGAATTGTTAACGTGAACATTTTCGTTGTAATTATCGCCGCAGTGGAGTAACATGGTGAATAAGCAGTAATTGTTCACGTGAACAATGCTAATACAGGTAAAGGTGGATGCCCTTACATGAGACGCTTTATGGATGAAAACTTTTTGCTGCAGAACGAGACCGCTATCCGGCTGTACCACGATTTCGCCAAGGCGATGCCGATCATCGACTACCACTGCCATCTCAGCCCGCAGGAAATTTACGAAAATAAGTCGTTCAAAAACTTGACCGAAGCTTGGCTGTACGGCGACCACTACAAGTGGCGGGCGATGCGCGCCGCCGGCATGGAGGAGAAATATGTTACCGGCGGAGACGGCGCCACCGATTACGACCGCTTCCTTGCCTACGCCCGCACGGTGCCGATGACGATCGGCAACCCGCTGTACCACTGGTCGCACTTGGAGCTGCAGCGCTTCTTCGGCGTCGAAGACATCATCAACGAGAAGAATGCGCCTGCCATCTGGGAGAACGTGAACGCCCAGCTGAACGCCGGCGGCTTCGCCGCTCGCGACCTTATCGTCAAGTCCGGCGTGAAGGTGATCTGCACGACCGACGACCCGACCGATTCGCTGGAGTATCATATCAAAATCAAACAAATCCCTGACTTCGATTGCAAGGTGCTCCCTTCCTTCCGTCCGGACCGCGCGCTGGAAATTAACCGCGCAACGTTCCTGCCGTGGATCGAGAAGCTGGGCCAGGTGCATGGAAGTGCGATTGCCACCTACGACGACCTGTTAGCCGCACTGGAAGGCCGGGTCAACTTCTTCCATGAAGTCGGCTGCCTCGTCTCCGACCATGCTCTGGATTATGTCGCTTATGCCGACACGACGAAGGAAGAAGCGGCGGCGATCTATGCCAAGGCGCTGCAGGGCGGCGGCGTTACTCTGGAGGAAGAGAAGAAGTACAAGACGTACACGCTCGTCTTCCTCGGCAAGCTGTACGCACAGCGCGGCTGGGCGATGCAGTTCCATATTAACGCTCATCGCAACAACAACACCCGGATGTTCGGCAAGCTTGGCCCCGACACCGGCTATGACTCGATCAACGACAGCCTGATCGCGCAGCCGCTTGTCCGTCTGCTGGACGCGCTGGCCGGCGAGGATCTGCTCGCGAAGACGATCCTCTACTCGCTGAATCCGCGCGACAACGATGTGATCGCATCGATTATCGGCAGCTTCCAGGGCGGCGGCGTCGCCGGCAAAATCCAGCACGGCTCCGCCTGGTGGTTCAACGATACGAAAGACGGCATGATCGCGCAGATGAAGACGCTTGCCAACTTCGGACTGCTCAGCCGTTTCGTCGGCATGCTGACCGACTCCCGCAGCTTCCTGTCGTACACGCGCCACGAGTACTTCCGCCGCATTCTGTGCAACATTCTCGGCGAGTGGGTGGAGCAGGGCGAAGCGCCGAACGACATGGAATTGCTCGGCGGTATCGTTCAAGATATTTGCTACAATAACGCAAACGAATATTTCGGCTTCGGCGTATAAGCCGCTGCCGCCTCGATTGATTTCGACGCTCACCGGTCTTCGCGCCGGCGGGCGTTTTTCTTCCTTACCGCAAGACCGCGCAAAGCAAAGGAGATGTCCCCGGCAGATGGTATCCAAAGACACGAAGCGAATGCTGATCATGAACGCTTCCTCGAATATTATTTTCAACTATATCGGCATATTCGTAAATTTGTACTTGTGGGAGAAGAACAAGAGCATATTCGACGTCGCCTGGTTCAATTTGGTCATGTTCGTCTCGTGGACCGTATGCTTCGTCGTCGGCGCCCGCTTGATCTCCCGCTATTCGAACCGGATCCTGCTGCGCTGCATCGCCCTCTGCGGTGCGGCGATATTCACTCTTCTCTCCGTACTGGAGCTTGACAACCGCATGCTGTGGATTGCCGTCATCGCCGTTCCGGTCGGCGCAATGTGGGGCTCCTATGCCATCGCGCAAAATATAACGTTATCCATGCTGGGCCGCGGCAAAGATTTTGAAAGCTACTTTTCGCTCGCCAGCATTAACGGGCAAGCGATCTCCATCGTCAATCCGATCGTGTTCGCGCTCGTCATCCGTTGGATCGGTTACGCCGGCTCGTTCCTGCTCATGTTCGTATTCGTGACGATACTGATGGCGGTGTCGTTCTTCATTCCCCGCGTGTCGCTCGCCGACGCCCCCGAGCCGCTCTTTCGGGGCTTGTCGCTGCGCCGGGTTTACGCCGCATCGTCGCTGCGCTGGATGGTGCCGTCCTGTCTTGCGGCAGGCTTTTTCCTGCAGTTTCAAGGATTGTTCGCACTGATCTTTACGTTCTCCGTTTCCCAAGATAAGCTCGTTATCGCTCTGCTGAATGTGCTGTACGCTACATCGGCGATCGGAGCGATGATCTTGTACCGCAAAGCGCGTCTGTCCGCCGGAATATGGCTGGCGGTCGGCATGGCCGCCGTCTCCGTCGGCTTCCTGGCCGCACTGCTGCAGCATGCGCCGTTTCTCGTGCTCTCCAACATCTTGACGACGGTCGGCATGTTTTACTTCGCTACGGTGTGGAACACGCAGCAATTCTCGATGATTACGAAGTACACGCCGATCGAGCAGGCCCGCATCTTCATCTGGCGCGAAATGTTTCTCAACGTTACCCGCATCATCCTGCTCGGACTTGTGCTGCCGCTAACCAGCCTCAGCGGACCGTGGTTTATCACACTGCTGCTGGCGGCGCTGGCTTGCGCCGGCTCGGTTCCGTATTTCGTTTCCCGCAGCGCCGCCGCATTGGCGAAGGAAGCGGATGCTTCGTAAAGCCGAAGTTTTCGCGTATAATAGGGGGATATTGAAGAACGGGGTGACCGAGCATGGCGGAGTTGCATCAAATCGACGGCTGGGATGCGGCATGGTGGGCCAAGGCGGAACCGATCTACGACCACGCGTTTCCGAAGGAAGGGCGCAAGCCCGAGCGCGTTATTCGCAGCCTGCTGGAGCGGGGCGTCGGCTCCCTGTACGTGCTGACGGAGGAGGGGGAGCCGGTCGCGATGGCCATTGCCGGCATCGTCCGCAAGCATGAGAGGCGTGCGCTCGTGATCGATTACTTGGCCGTAGCTGCCCGGCGCCGGGAAGAAGGCTACGGCCGGGAGCTTATCGGCCGGTTAAAGCAGCAGGTCGGGCAGGAACAGCCGCTGGATATGCTCGTGATCGAGGTCGAAGCGGAGGATACGCCGGATAATCGGGGACGGATTCGTTTCTGGCAGCGGTGCGGGTTTCAGTTAACGTCCTACGTGCACACGTATATTTGGGTTCCGGAGCCGTATCGGGCGATGGTATTGCCGCTTCGGCAAGGTGCAGGCGTACCGCTGGACGGAGAAACGCTGTTCTCCTACATAACGGACTTTCATCAACGCGCTTATCGAGGGAGGTAACGACAATGAACGAACCGATCCGTTTTCCCGGCTATCCCCGTACGGAGCGGGAAGCGCAGCTGTGCAGACTGGCCGACGGACTTGCCGCTTCCTTCGCGCAGCGGGCGGCGGAGCACGACCGCAACGGGACGTTTCCTTTCGACAACTACGACGAGCTTCGCTCAACCGGCTTCGTCAGGCTTCCGCTTCCCCGCGAATACGGCGGCGAGGAGCTGACGCTGTACGAGCTGCTGCTCGTGCAGGAACGGCTCGCACGGGGCGACGGCTCGACGGCGCTGGCGATCGGCTGGCACATGGGGCTGCTGCTGCAGCTTCGCACGACACGGGCTTGGGCTCCTGAACAGTTCGACGCGCTATGCCGGGCCGTTCAGGAAAGGGGCGCCCTGCTGAACAGCTTCGCCACCGAGCCGGCCTCCGGCAGTCCGAGCCGCGGCGGCATGCCCCGTACGACAGCAGTTCGCACCGAGGACGGATGGGTCCTGACCGGCCGCAAGACGTTCAGCACGCTCAGTCCGGCCGCCGACTTCTTTCTTGTAAAAGCCTCGATCCAAGGCACGGAGCAGGTCGGCGAATTTCTGATCCCGAAGAACGCCGGTATACAAATCGAAGAAACATGGGACACGATCGGCATGCGCGCGACCGGAAGCCACGATATCGTGCTCGATCAGGTTGCCGTCCCCGAGAACGCGCTGATTGTGTCGGACCCGGAGCGGAAGCAGCTCGACGCCGGCGGCTGGCTGCTGCACATTCCGGCCTGCTACCTCGGCATCGCCCAAGCCGCCGCGCAATTCGCGGTGAAGTTCGCCAAGGAGTACCGTCCGGCAGCGCTGCCCGGACCGATCGCCGAGCTGGAGCATATCCGTCACAAGATCGGGCTTATGGAAGCGAAGCTGCGTACGGCTCGCACCCAGTTGTTCGCCGCTGCGGCCGCTTGGGACGACGCTCCGGAGCATCGCAGCGGCATGCAGACGGAGCTCGGCCTCGCCAAATACGTGACGACGAATTCGGCGATTGAAGTCGTCGATCTGGCGATGCGGATCGTCGGCGGCAGCGCGCTCTCCCGGTCGCTGCCGCTGGAGCGGTATTACCGGGACGTACGAGCGGGGCTCAGCAATCCGCCGATGGACGACGCCGTCCTGCGCAGCTTGGCCTTGGAAGCTCTCTGCGAAGCGCCGAACAAATAAGAACGGATGTGACCTTTCATGATTCGCCCCAGCCTGACTACACTGCTGATCGCCCTAGCCGGGGCCGCCCTATTCAACCTTCTTCATATACCGATACCGTGGCTCCTCGGACCGATGATTGCCGTGCTTATCGCGAACAACTCGTCGAAGCTCCGGCTGGCATGGCCCCGCTACGTTCGCGATATCGGTCTTGTGCTCACCGGCTATTCGATGGGCTTGTCGCTCACCCGCGACGCTCTCGTCGAAATCGGCCGCCAGCTCCCTTCCATGCTGCTGATGACGGTCACGTTGGTCGTGATGTGTGCAGGAACGGCCGTCATCATATCGAGGCTAACTGGAATCAATTTCCCGACGCTGATGACCGGCAGCATTCCCGGCGGGCTCACGCAAATGATCACGCTGGCCGAGGAGTTTCCGAGGATTGACGTCACCATCGTCACTTTATTTCAAGTGGTCCGGCTGATGATGATCGTCATCGTCGTTCCGCTGCTGCTGTTCAGTCCGCTGCTGGGCGGGGAGCATGTCGGCGGAGCGGCTGCTGCCGGTTCGGCAGCAGCCGAATGGCCGGCGCTTCTGTCAGGCCTGCCGATCCTGCTGCCGGTGTGTGTGCTGGGCGTCATTCTAGGCAAAGCGTGCAAGCTGCCGACCGCCCATATGCTCGGACCGATGCTGGCCGCCGCAGCTGCGGCGCTGTGCGGCTTCCACGGCCCGGAGCTGCCGTCGCCCCTGCTGGCCTTCTCTCAGCTTGTCATCGGCTGCTATGTCGGATTGCTGCTCCAGCCGGGCAAGCTGCCGCACAAAGCGCGGACGATCACGCTTGCGCTTGCCGGAGGCTCGGTGCTGATCGCCGTCTCGCTCGTACTCACCTGGCTGCACAGCCGACTTCACAACGCTGCGGCCATAACGTCGTTTCTCAGCCTGTCGCCCGGCGGCATGGATCAAATGGGCCTGATGGCCCATGAAACCGGTGCCGATTTATCGATTGTGACCAGTTATCAAACCTTTCGGCTGCTGTTTATTTATTTTGCCGTCCCGCCGATGCTCAAATGGCTGTTCCAGCGCATGGAAAAGCGGGAAGCGTCCGCCGGATCGGACTAACTTCCCGCCTCTTCGTTACGAAGCCTGTTCAAGCTTCCATAGCGATGTTACTATGGGAGTAATGCTTGACCAACACATACAGGTGGAGCTGAATTTCATGAAGAGCACTAGGGCGGTCAACAAAGTATCGAACAATGCCGTATGCGTCGTGATTACGCAAATCGGGGACGATCTGTTCCGCGGATACGTTCCTCAGCTTCAAGCGGAAATTATCGGCGGTTCGGTTCAAGAAGTGAAGCATAAATTAAGACTCACATTGGCCAACGTCGAGCTGCTTCCGAACGCAGCCTCTTCGATCATCACTTTTGTCGAGCTTGATTAGCGTCGCCGCCGCACAGTTCGAGAAGCAGCTGTGCAGTCATGGATTCGGGATATTCCCGGATCCAATCCGTTATCTCCGAAAGCAGCAGATACTGGTGAAACGCATCCCCAGTCTCTACTTCAACCATCAGCTGGATATGCTGATATACACAAATCGTCCGCTTTGCGTCAGCGGAATACAAGATCGACCACGTTCCGCTGAAGGAAGGCACTTCACTGAACAACAGAAGTTCGTGCCGAGGCTGTCTCGCCGTATTCATCCGATTCCATTCCTCCCTGATTTTGGTTCCCAACCGCTCAGTTCCACTTATTCGCCCTCGAAAGCTATTTCCCTGCTTGCAGCTGTAATTTCAATTTTACATATTCACGATAATGCCGGCGTGTGAGCGGAACGATATCCGGATGGTGAGCGAGTAAAATATCATAATTCCCTTCCACGGCCAGATTCGGAAGCACACTGCGGATGTAGTGGAAATTGACCAGGAAGCTCTTGTGCGGGAAGAAAATCGCATCCGAGCATTGCCTTTTAATTTTGTCCAGATTGGTACTGGATTCATGGATCGAACCGTCGGCCATGTGAATTTCAAACACTCTCTTGTCCGTCTTCTCCACGAACACCACATCCTGCTCCTTCAGCTCGATATCCCGGTAATTCTTCGTTATGCGAATCAGCCGGTCGGAGTTTCTCCGCACCATATTGGCCAGCTTCGCTTCCTGGATACGCAGTCTCGCTTTGCGAATAGCCGCGCTGAAATCCCCGGGGTCGACCGGTTTATGCAAATAGTCGATCGTGCCAAGCTTAATGCCAGCCAGCAAATCATACGAGGAAATCGAGCCGGTCACGATGATGAGCTGAGGGCTGAAGCCCTCGTCCAATAGCTGGCGGCATGCCGATAATCCGTCGAGACGTTCCAGCGTAATATCGACAAGCAGCAAATCGGGGCGGTTCTCCCGTACGCACTCGACCAAGCATAGCCCGGAATTGACGGTGGCGACGACCTCCAGCTCCTCGTTCTTTGCCAGCTGTTCAAGCATACTGGCCAGCTCGGCATGATCCTCTGCGATAATGCATGATAGTTTGTCCGCTTCCATGTCTTTGCCTCCCCCTCACCCGACTGCCGCGCCTCGGTCTCTCAGTCCTACGGGTATCATCACGGTAAACTCGACGCCGCCGTCGATATTCTCGATATGGATCGATCCCTTATAGCTGGCGACCAACGATTTGACAATATGAAGGCCAAGTCCGGCATGCTTGTTTCTCTCTTTGGTCGAATAACCTCTTTCGAACAGCTTCCGATGCAGCTCTGGAGCGATGTGCTCGCCGGTATTCATTACCTTGAATTGAACTTGGTTGGCGAGTACGATACCGGTCACTTTGACCATCCTATCCCCGGGATCCTTCAGCTTCTTCGTGCTGTCAAACGCATTGTCGATCAAGTTGCTCAATATTTTCACCAAATCCGTCGCCTTGACCGCCCCGAACTCCAAATGCTCCATATTGGAAAAATGCTGCTCGAACGCGATGCGAAGCGACTCCGCCTGAGCGATCTTCGCATGAATCAAGCCGCCGACCGCCGGAATGCCAATGTCGACCCGATCGTTCGTCCATTTGACATCGCCGACAAGCGCTTTCGTATACTCCTTCAATTCAGCGAATTTGCCCATCGTAGCCATCGCATGAATGGCCGCCAAGTGGTTGTTGTAATCGTGCCGCTGCTCCCGGACCCGGTGAAACAACGAATCGATATTGCCGACGTAAGCCTCCTGAACCGATAGTGCCACCCGTTCACGCAGCTTGCGAATCATGGCTAAATACAGTCCGATAATCAAAATGGCGATGACGGTCGAAACCGCGATAAACAAAATCGATTGATTGAGCTGCCGGTCCAGGCTTGCTTGCAGCTTCGTGTAGTCCGTCGATATTTCGATCAGCAGCGGCGGCCTGTCCCTGCTGAACTTCAAATAGTCGATATCAAGCGGGTTAAAGCTCTTGAACACGTGCCTTCCGTTACTTACCGTCGTGTAATACACCGGCTGCATCGTATCGATCGCTTTCCTGGCATAATACAGCTCATCCGGATCTTGCGTACGGTAGTCGCCGAACAGTACAAGCCTTTCCGAAAACCAATAATCGGCGGTTCCAATCTCCGTATCGATGCCCAGCAGCTTATCCGGATTGAGCACCGAAATTTCCAAAGACATCTCCTCGTTATAGTCCACCAGCTTCTGAATGGTGCGGTCAACGCCGGCTTCTTCGTAATACTGGGCCATATGCGTATCGTGCACGAAAGGGTCTATGATATAATTCGTCGTACCGTCGTAATAATAACCCCACTTATCAACCGATGTCTGATTCGTGGTCGACGTATCCTTAGGACCGCTCCAGTAGTACGGAAACGTTTGACCGATGCCGACGTCAACCGGCTTCAGGTCCAGCATTTGCTGAAACGCTTTATAGTAAGTATCCCAACCTTTGGAGCTGACATTAATTTCTTTCGGATCGGACGACTTCAAGCCGACGATATCGTCCTCGGTTTGCTTAAACAACGTAATGCCGGCGATGTTCAGCGTTTCGCTGAGCTCGACCAGCTCCTCGTTCGTTACCTTATCGATGTCGGGGTCCAGCTTGTACAATGCGGCAATTGAAGCCGTGCGCAAGTTTTCGCCGACCATATCCTCGACAAGCTTCTCCCCTGCTGCCGTCGTCTCGATCGCCGTTCGAACGCTGTTGAACAGAACGTTCATCTGCACCTTCTGGTTATCGATCAAGCTCGTTCTGAAGTGAACATAGTACACTGCGTTAAGCGTAATGACGACAACTAGACAGACAAGCGCCATCAGTAACGGCGCTCTGCGAAGACGTGCAAGCAAATTCTCTCTCTCCTTATATTGGTAAAATAAAAATATGATATACTATAGCGGACGACGTATACGAAACGGCAGTGAACGGACAATGAGCGGATCCTTGCAAACGATTACTCCATGCTGGGGCACGGCGATACCTAGCCGCGATACCAAATTGTGTCGAACATTATCGTATCATATTTTTTAATGATTTTGATACCCTTCTCTTGCGGGGTTATTTCGAGTCTGCCGTAAGAGCAATTTGAATGGCACCGGGTCGAAGCGGTAATAAACTTATCGGTTTGCCGTCCTCCGAGCGGAGCACACGCCGCCGCTTTACCGCTTTGACCGGATTGGAGAGGAGTCGAGCTTGTGGACAAAGTACGCTGGGGAATCATCGGCTGTGGAGCCGTAACGGAAATCAAGAGCGGACCGGGCTTCCGCAAAGCGGACCGTTCGGAGCTGATCGCCGTCATGCGGCGAAACGGCGAGCTTGCGGCCGACTATGCGAGGCGGCACGGCGTACCGCGATGGTACGACGATGCGCAGCGACTGATACACGACCGTGAGGTTGATGCGGTATACATTGCTACGCCGCCGTCCAGTCACCTGGAATATGCGCTGCTATGCGCCCAGGCAGGCAAACCGGCCTACGTCGAGAAACCGATGGCCATGAATGAACCGGAATGCCGGACGATGCTGGATGCTTTTGAGAAAGCCGGAGTGCCGCTCTTCGTGGCGTATTACCGGCGGGCGCTGCCCCGTTTTCTCGCTATCAAGGAGTGGATCGACAGCGGCCGTATCGGGCAGGTTCGGTTCGTGAACGTCGTCCATCATGCCCCGCCGACGGCGGACGAACTCGCCGGCAACGGTTCATGGCGAGTCCAGCCCTCGATAGCCGGCGGCGGCAAATTTCTTGACGTCGGTTCGCATACGCTCGACATTCTCGACTTCCTGTTAGGACCGATCGGGCATGCGGCAGGACGGGCCGCCAACCAAGCCGGCTTATATGGAACCGACGATATCGTGTCGGGCCATTTCACTTTTGCATCCGGCGCACACGGTACCGGCGTTTGGTGCTTCACGGCTTCGCGTTATGCGGAGATGAACGAAATCGTCGGCAGCTCCGGCTCTATTCGCTTCTCCACCTACGGCACGGAGCCGGTGCAGCTGATCGATGCGGACGGCACCGTCCATGAGATCGGCTTCAACATGCCGGAGCATATTCAGCAGCCGCTCATCCAGAGCATTGTCGACGAGCTGACCGGTACCGGCGTCTGTGCAAGCACAGGCGTGAGCGCTGCACGAACAAGTGCCGTCATGGATCGGATGCGCGCCAATTGAACGTATGCGGTGCGAGCTGAATCGTCAAAAATAAGCCTCCGCCCATCCGTACGTACCGGGTCCATACCGGCATAGGGATTGAACTGCCGAACACGCTGCAGACCGTTAGCTGAATGTACCCACATTGAAATTATCAAGACGCAGTCTCCAGGAAATGAGTGGGGGCTGCGATATTTTTTTTATAAGTCGCCCAATTTCAAGAACAGATAGCGGCCAAAGTTTTGGAGCGCACGCGTTGGCATTGAAGATGATACCCGGAGCAGTCATTCAGGAATGTACGGGTAAAGCGGAGGAACGCATAAATGATGGGAAACCGACAAATTGGTTTGCAGGAAGCTTAATTATAATGGTGTGGATAACGGTCTTCGTATGGCTTGCTGTTGCAGCGCACCGTTATTTCCCATGCTAACTGCCACAAAAAAGGGCAGCCCCGAAGGACTGCCCGGATCTTCCATTATGGCCTCAAGCTGAGCCAGCTCAGCTTCTGCGCTGCAACTAGCCTTCTTTCGCCGCCAGGCATAACGTCGTAAACATTCAGTGTATACGGCGTGCTGAACGACATGTTCGGAACCATCTGCTTGTCAACCTTCATAAATTCGTAATCGGCTTCCCCGAGCGTGAGCGCGCCCTCCTTGGCGTAGGCCGCTCCCAAAGAAAGCTCCTGAGTAAATTTGATCGTGCTGTCCTTGCCGTCGACAAATTCGAGGATGACCTTGCGGCCTTCCGTATTCGCCAGCACCGACGGGTCTTGACCGAGCTTGTAGTGGAAACGGATCGTCAGCTGGCTGTTCACGAAATCGACGGACGAAGCGAATTTGCTAAAGGAAACCGTGAACGGGTACAGCTCCAGACCGAGCAATGTATCGGCCGTGTTACGCTGCGGCGCCGGAAGAGCGAACATTGCCGCATTCACGTAAGCATCCGGCCGAGCAGACTGGGCTGACTGGGCAGCTTGCGCCCCCGTGCCTGCCGCAGCAGTTTCCGTACCGCCGCTTGCTGTTGCAGCCGTCGATGTCCCGGTGCCGACCGTATCGGTTGTGCCCGCGGATGCTGTCAGCGCTCCGTCTGTCACGGAATCTCCGACGAGCAGCGCCTCCGCCCGCTTGCCCTCCTGCACAAGACCTTTCGGCAGTACAGCCGAGACGGTGACAAGCGCCCTCCCCGTCGGTGCGAGCTTCGCACGGGACTGAGTCAGCGTAGCCGGGAACAGTGCGCCTCCTTCCATCTTCAAGAACGCGGTCCGCTCGCCGATCGCACGGGGACGAAGCCCTTGATTGCGAACGAGCAGCTCCGCCACGTACAAATCGTTGAGCTCCGATTCGTACACTTGAACCTTCCGTACCGTCAGCTCCGCTTCTCGGCCGGCATTGGTTGTTAACCAGCTTTGGCCCTCAGCGACAAGCGGCATGTTCAGCGTCGTCTGGTCCGATTCGAGCGTCAGCAGCTCGACCGTACGATCCGTCCCGCCGTCCTCGGCCTTTTCCTTCTCCTGAAGCACGAGCTTCGCCTTGGCAAACGAATAGGTGTACGGGATTTTGCCGTATAGACGGATCCTCGCCTGGCCTTGCGGCGCGATGCCGATTTGTTCGGCTAACCGCACTGCCTTCGCTTCGACCTTGACTTTGCCGTCAAGCAGGAAATACCCGAGCAGCTCCGGCAGCGGAAGCGCCTCTTCCCCTTTGTTGACAAGCGTAATGTCCGCCGAAACAAGATCGTTCTCTTCCCAGGGCATCCGCTCCAGGGCATTCAGCGTTACGCCGAACAGGCCTGTTGCGGATTGGATCGCATACTCCGTCTGGGCTTGGCCGGAAGTCGAAGATGTAAATGCCGGGAGCTCGAGGGTTGCGATCGGCAGACGCACTTCAGCGGGCTCGGCGGTTTCCGCCGTTTGACCGCTTTCCGGCTCGGTCAGCACGACCTGCCAGCCTTCCGTCGGCACCGTCGCCGGAACGGTCGCCGTCCACTCCGTCCGCTTCGCGGCGCGGGGATTGAGCGCCTTATCGGCCAGCGGCTTCATCGTAAGCGGGTACAGCGCACCGTCGGCAGCCCGTAAATAAGCTTGAACACCGGGGGCTTCTATGCTCTTGATGCCGACATTGTTCAGCGTAAGCCATACCGTCGGCAGCCAGTTTCTCTCATTGCGGGAAAGACGCGCCTCGGGAATGCCGATCTCCAGCTGTGTGCCGGCGACGTCGGCCACTCTCGTCCTGCCCTGCGGGGTAACGAACGAATAATCGGCCGCAGTAACGATCTGGCTGAGCGGACGCTCGTAATTGACATAGTTCATATCCCACATGACGAACTTGAACGTAACGCCGGGGAACTGAAACGGCAGCGGGATGTCGGCGGCATACGTGAAATCTTCATAAGCATGCGGTCCGATGCGGTTCTTCGATTTATCCTTGGCCAGCAGCTTGGCGTTCAGCTCCCCGCCGTCGGCGCTGAATACCCTCATCCCATAATCCATGAAAAACATTTCCCGGTCGTCGTTGTTGTAAACGCGAACCTTGAACGTCAATTGCGTCGACGAAGCCCCGGGAATGATGTACATATTCCGCACCTCCGCCGTGCGGGCACCGTCCAGCTTGGCGATGCCGACGAGCGGCTCCGGCAGTACGGCCGCCGCTTCCGCCGCATGGGCCCGGCCGGCGAACAAATTGCCGTCCGCCGCAAACGAGCCGGCGCAAAGCGTTGCTGCCAGAGCGGCGGACAACGTCAAGTTCAAATATTTTTTCATTGGGGTCATTGCTGTAAATCCTCCCGTCACTATTCGTAGCGTAATGCATCGATCGGCTGCATCCGAGCCGCCTTGCGTGCGGGATATATGCCGAAGAATAAACCGACGCCCGCGGAAAATCCGAAAGCCAGCACAATCGCGCCAATGGAAACGGAATAAGGCCAGCCGGAAACCAGCGCAAAAATATACGAAGCGAGCAATCCGAAGCCGGCACCCGCCGTCCCCCCCAGCAAGCAGAGGAATACGGCCTCGACGAGAAACTGGCCCATAATCGTGCCGGGCGTTGCCCCTAGCGCCTTGCGGATGCCGATCTCTCTCGTCCGCTCCGTTACGGAAACGAGCATAATGTTCATGACGCCGACACCGCCGACAAAGAGCGAAATACCGGCAATAGACCCGATAATGACCTGTAAGATGCTGAATACCGACGATACGTTTTGCTCCACTTCCGCAGCGGTTTGCGTAGAGTACGTTTTGTCCGTCGTATTGTGACGCTTGGCGACCGTTTTCTTGACATCGGTCATAATCTTTTGCAAAGCTTCCTCTTCCTTCGTGTCGGCTTTCACATAAAGCGCCGAGAAGGTAACCGTCCCGTTATCGTTGGAACGCGGCAGCACGTAAATCGACATATATGCCTGGTACTCCGTCTTCACCGGAGGACTGAACAAGTTGCGCTCCGTCTTCGTAACGCCGATAATCTGATACAAGCTGCTCCCGATCGTCAGCTTCGCGCCGATCGCCGCCTGCGGCGAGCCGAAGACAAGGTTGGCGTAATCGGATTCGACGACGATGACCTTCTGCCGGGACCGTTCTTCCGCGGAGCTGAAAAACCGTCCGGCCAGCATCGTCATCTTCTCAATCTTGGACAGCTCGTTCGTCGTCCCCGAAATGATCAGCGATTTCGTCTCCCGCGAGCGCTCGGTTTTGGCATCGGCCAAAATCGTCAGCGTCCCGGTCGCCATTTCGACGCGGGGCACCTTGCGCACCTGCTCCAGATCGCCCATGTCGGGCGCAATATTATACTGCACATCCGTCCCGCTGCTCGGCAGCAGCGTAAAGAATCCGTCGCCGTACTTGGAAATGCTGGACACGACCGACGTCTTGCCGGCTTCACCGATGGATACGATCGTGACGACCGCAGTGACGCCGACGACGATGCCGATCATCGTCAGAAACGCCCGCATTTTGTTGGCGACGAGCGCTTCCATGGAGAGCATAATATTTTCCATCAAATTCATACGGACACCCGCCTGTCGTTCGCGCGGTCCTCGAGAAGCCGCCCGTCGCCGAAGCGAAGGATGCGCTTCGTTTGCTCCGCGATATCGGGCTCGTGCGTGACAAGAATGACCGTCACCCCTTCGTCATTCAGCTGGCTGAACAACGCCATGATCTCATGGGACGTCTTCGTATCCAGATTGCCCGTCGGCTCGTCCGCCAGCAGGATCGACGGCTGCATCGACAAGGCGCGGGCGATCGCGACGCGCTGCCGCTGGCCGCCTGAAAGCTCGCTCGGCTTGTGCGTCAGCCGTGTGCCGAGACCGACCTTCTCGAGCAGCTCCTTCGCCCGCTTGATACGGGACGTCTTGTCGATGCCGCCGTATACCATCGGCAGCTCCACATTGCGCAGTATCGTTTGGCGCGAGAGCAAGTAGAAGTTCTGGAACACGAAGCCGATCTTGCGGTTGCGCACGAGCGCCAGCTGGCGCTCGGACAGCGACTGCACCTGCTGGCCGTCCAATTCGTATACGCCGTGCGTCGGGGTATCCAGACAGCCGAGAATGTTCATCAGCGTAGACTTGCCGGAGCCGGAGGAACCGATAATAGCGACGAACTCGCCTTCGGCGATGTGCAAATCGACGGTTTTTAGCGCATGGACTTCGGTTTCGCCCATACGATAAATTTTTTGAATACCGCTAAGCGTAATCATTGCACATTCACCTTAGCTTTGTCCTGGAGCTTGTCGCTCGCTTGAGCTACAATCCGGTCACCGGCGGAGACGCCGCTTTCGATGGCGATCATGCTTTCATTTTCGCTGCCGGTCGTGACAGCCGTCTTCGCCAGCACTCCATCCTTAACGACGAATACATAGGAGCTTCCGGCTTCGGATAGAACGGCTGCATGCGGCACGATCGGGCGAGGCGTGGCCGGCAGCGTCACCGCAATGGCCGCCGTAAAGCCCGGCTTCAGCTCGGCGGTCGCGTTCTCCGGCTTCACGGTCATTTCCACATAAGGCTCCTTGGAGGTTCCCGTCTGGGGGGTCTGGGCGATGGCTGCGAGACTCTGCACTTTTCCTTTAAATTGCTGCGAGAAGGCGTCTCCCGAGATGACCGTATCCATGCCGGCCTTGACCTTCCCTGCGTCGAGCTCGTTCAAATTCGCTTTAATCCGCAGCTTCTGCAAATCGACGATCGTTGCGACCGAAGCGCCGCCGGTGACCGTTTGTCCGACAGCGGCCTGCAGCTCGGTAATAACGCCCCCCGCCGCCGCCTTCACTTGAGCGAGCAGCAGCTTGGCGCGAATCGATTCGATCGTCAGCTGCTGGTTACGCTTCTTCAGCTCGTAGAGAGACCCGTCCGGCTGCTCGGCCTTCACGTTCGCCGAAGTTCCCTGCTCGAACCGGCTCTTCTTGAACTCGTCAAAATGCTGCTTGATTTCCTTGGTGCGCTCCTCCTCGATAATCCGCAGATTCGTCTCTTCCCGGGCCAGCTGCTCTTGAAGCTCTGTCGTATCCAGCTCCAGCAAAACTTGACCCGCCGCAACCGTATCGCCTTCACGCACAAACAGCTTCGTGATTTTGCCGGACATTTCGGTATAAGCCGTTGTCTCGCTCTCCGATTCGACTTTCCCGTTCACGTACAGCGTATCCGCGATCGTCCCCTGCTCGACGGTGACCGTCTCCAGGTTGCTCGCCTGTCCTTCCCCTCCCGACAACACGAAACCCAAGGCAATGACCGCTACGATCACTACGATCACGACGCCCCATATCGCTTTTTTCAAAACGGAGTCCTCCTCAATATTGTGTCGATTACCGGCTCGCGGTCAAAATCAAGCTGCTGGTGCACACTTCGGTGACGCCGTCGATACCCAGCAAGCTGTGAATTGCCCGGTCGTAAAAAACCGCTACGTGGGTTGCCGTCACCCCGTCCGATTGTTCCGCGCACAGCCGAAGCTGCTCCGTCATTCTGCCCGCTTCCAGAAAACAAACGCGATAGCCCCTGTCTCCGAACAGCATTCCCGCCCGCTGCAGATTCGCCGTGCACAGCACTACTCCTGTCCATGCGCGGCTGTCTTCATGCCATTCTTCCGATGCGTATGGGGGCATATACCGGGTCAGCGGCTCCGCCGGATTCGATTGCAGCAGCTGCAGCTCAGCCTTGCACGTATGCAAATAAAACAAATAGTCCTGTCCGCTTCGTCCGCATTTGAACAAAAAGTACACTTCGAGCTGGTCCAGATGCTGGGGCGGAATTTGCAGCTCCTTGCCAATGGCAAGCGCATCGCCGGATGCGGCTCCGCCGCTTGAGCGCAAGCGGTGAAACTGGGCCAGCAAGCCGAGACATGGCTCCATTCCGGCCGGAACCGGAAATTCATCGGGATTGCGTGGCGTATGCAGCTTGATGGCGGGAACGGACACGAATTGCTTTACGGCCCGCAGCTCCAGCCCAAGCCGAGGCGTTTGCTTCTGCAGCGACGCCAGACGTGAACGGTGCATCAAAAATTCATATTCGCCGAATACCGATTGGGCGTGAAATAAATAGGCCAATTGCTGCTGGTCCCGTCTCCAGCCGATGTGCGTCGTGTCGGAATGCAACGTACTCCTCCCCCTTTCGCAGCAGCCACTTCAACTAGCCCCGCTTGACAGGCATGGACGACAAACGGTCGTTCGGCGTCCATTCGTTGCCGGCACTTACAAGTCCGGCAGCCCCGAGCGCGATGACTTTAACCGCACATAGTCCCAGCTTGCGGACATCTTCCGTGGTCACATCGACAACGACGACATCGACTTTGTGATGCTTGAGGCTTTGCACGATCCGGTGCACACGGTCGGCCGTTTGTCCGACCAGCAGACGCTCGTCGACCGTAACCGGCAAGCGCTTCTCCGAAGCGATGGCAAATTCCGCTTCTTCCTTGGTCAGGATCGGCAATCCATGCTCTGTATGGACAGCCGTCAGGCACGACGCCGCTTCCAAAGAATAAATATGCTCCGGCTCCATACCCAGCAGCGCCGGCTTACAGCTCTTGTAATTACCGGCCAGCTGCAGCAAAGCTTCCGTTACCGACTGCTCTTCCGTCAGTCCCGCCCCTGCACCGGTAATAACCTGGCCGCGCCTGGTTATTAGTACGCTGAACGAAGCCGGAATGCCGGCATTCGTCGTCATCCGCATCACGTGTAATGCGAAGCGCTCCTTCTCCTGAAAAAGCCGGAACTGTCCCATAAGATCTGGGCAAGTATGCAGCTCGAGCTTCGGCGGGGACCATCGGTGAAACTGCATGATCGTATACGATTCGTTCTTAAGGACATCCAGCAGCCCGCGAAGCACCGCATGCTCCACCGTCGTATCGCAAGCGAGTCCCGTCGCCGCCGATCCGGATCGGACAGCGGCTTCCTTCCTTTCCGTCGGGATGTAAGACGGCCATACCGCCGAGGCCGGCACCCATACCGGCGCATGCGAGGTAAAGCTGATGCCGGGCACCCAGCGCAGCAAAGTCGATTCCGTAATGGGTTCGTCGGGCAAGCTGTCGTCCGCCGGTGCAAACGGTTCCTTCAGGAACCGCGGGATCCGGTCCGGACAAAGCGCTCCTTCGCCGAGGTCGCGCCTAGAAGCGAGCACGGTTCGTTCCAGCTGGACGTAAGCGGAGCAATAACGCGCCACAGCCTCCGAAACGGCGGCTTCCTCAGCCTGCTCCATCGTCAGTCCGACGCTCCGCACGATGCGGGAGCATCTCCCGTTGTGCTCCGTCTGCCACGTACACGTGTCGGCCGAAACCGCAAACGATACGCATGCTGCCAGTCCGCCCTCGTCGGGCGGCAGCGACACAAGCCTGCCTACGATGCCGACGCGGGAACCGACGCAAAAATTGTACGGCGGCTGTAAAGACGGAGCTCCTCCATATTGAATGAGCGAACCTTGCATAACGCTACCAAGCCACCTCTTTCCTCCATGCCTGCGGCAGCATAACGGCAGGTACGCCGCATGTCGGACACGTCGGTATTTTGTATACCGGCTGTACGTCTCCTTGCAGCCGGTATGCGTCGAATTCAAGCATATGCTGGTACGTTAGCGGCAAATCGCCGGTTTCCCGCCTTCTCAGCCATTTGAGGCATTCTTGCGCAATGACGTGCATTAGCAATGAATAGGCAAGCCCGTTCGCCGGCTGCACACCGGGCATATCATCCGCACCGTGCGACTGCATCCGCAGCTTGACGCAGCGGTAGCAGCTCGTCTCTCCCGGAACGACGATCGGACCGATCCGGGCGCTGGCGCCGGAGCATTGAACGGGCAGCCAGGCCAGCTTCCGGGCAAAGGCGGCGTCGTTAAATACCGTTCCTTCCCGCTCGGCGTCGAACAGCACCGTAAGCTCCGTGCCCGGGGGAATATCCTCAGCCTTCTGCACGCAAACCAAATCGAGACCGGCCGTACGGACGGCTTGTACGAGTGCGGAATGAGGATTCCCGTCTGATGTAACTGCCACAATTGGACGATGCAAGTTGAAGCCTCCTTATCACCTATAGAACACCAGCAATACCAAGCACTACCATACCTTATGACCGGTGGTCTTTCAATGCATCGAAGGTAAACGTTTCATGAATCTTTTGTGAAATCCGGCTAAATCGCTGCGTATTCCTTATCTCGGTCAAACTGATATTCATACAGCCCCGCGTACACGCCCCGCCGATTCAGCAGCTCCGTATGATTTCCCTGCTCGACGACCTTGCCGCGCTCCATGACGCAGATCATGTCGGCATCCTGTACCGTTGTAAGCCGATGTGCGATGACCAGCACGGTCCGGTTTTGCATCAGCCTTTGCAGTGCCTGCTGAACCCAATACTCGGACTCGTTGTCGAGTGCCGACGTCGCTTCGTCGAGCAGCAGCACCGGAGCGTTCTTGAGCAGGGCGCGCGCTATGGCGATCCGTTGGCGCTGCCCGCCCGACAGCTTGGCGCCCCGTTCCCCGACCATCGTCGCGTACCCTTCCGGCAGCTCCGATATAAAATCGTGGGCGAAGGCCGCTTTCGCCGCATCGACAAGCTCTTCCTGCGACGCATCGGGCTTGCCGAGACGAATATTGTCCTCGATTGTGCCTTCGAATAAATACGCATCCTGCGGCACGTATGCGATCATGCTGCGGATCTCAGCTAGCGTGTAGGCCGACATCGGCTTGCCCGCGATACCGATCGCCCCGCGCTGCGTCTCGTAGAAGCCGAGCAGCAGCTTGAACACGGTGCTTTTGCCGCTTCCGCTCGCCCCGACGAGCGCCGCAACTTGCCCCGGCTTCACCGCCAGCTCGAACCCGCCAAGCACCGGCGCGTCCGGCTCGTAGGCAAAGCCGATATCTTGGAACTCCAGCATCGCATCGCTGCGCAATCCCGCTTCTTCCTCGCGGGAAGCAAACCGCTCCTTCTCCGCCGGCTCCTCCAGCACCTCGAAGACGCGCGCTGCGCCGGCCAGCGAGCTCTGCATCAGCGATACGACGCTGCCCAGCTGCAGGAAAATCATCGTCACGCTCATTTGAAGCTGCACGATCGCGGCAAGCGTGCCAAGCTCGAGAATACCTTGCGCATACAACAAGATGCCGATCACAAGGATGCCGCCAAAGCTGAGGAAATTAATCAGAAAGTTGACGGCTTCAAGAAGCCCGCTGCGGTGCCCCTGCTCCAGCGTCAGGTCGGCTACCCGTTCGTTCGCTTCGTCATATTTACCGGTTACGATCGAATGTAAACGAAACATTTTCATAACCTGTAAACCTGCCAAAATGTCCGTCAATCGCTCCGTCATCCTGCCCATCTGCCCCTGCAGCTTTTCGCCCGTTTGCCGCAGCGGGCCGGCGAAGGCGGTGTTGGCGGCAATACCCGCCCCTCCGAGCAGCGTCAGCACGATAGCAAAGCGCCAGTCCAGAATGTACATCGATACAACGGAGCCGATCAGCGTAAAAATGTCCGTCAGCACGGACTTCACGTGCTCGACGTAAACCTTCTCCATCGTCTGGACATCGCTCGTCGTCCGGGAAATGAGGTCGCCCGAATGCCGTTCTTCGAAATACCGCGCCGGCAAATCCCCGAGATGCTCGTAGAGCCGCGTGCGCAGCTCGACCATCGTCTTCTTCACGACGCTCATGTAAATGTATGAGAATATCGGCGATATCAGGGCGATAGTCAAAAATGTGCCGCTCACAATCATGATCGATTGATAAAAATCGCTTCGATCGCCTTTATCCGCGAAATCCAGCAAGCTCTTGAACACGAAGGCAAGGGCGATGCTGATGCTGCCGTGCACCATGCTGTCTCCGATAAGTCCGACGAAATACGCTTTCCGGCGAGGGCCGAGAAGCATGAGCATGCGGCGAAGCTCAGCCCAGCTGTTTTGCAAAAGCGTCTTCGATATGAACATGCTGCAGTCCCCCTCTCGAACCGTTCGGCTCGTCGCCTTCTTCCATGACAAATTGCTTTAAATATAGCTTGGCGTACAAGCCGTTCTGAGCGATCAGCGACTCATGCGTTCCCCGCTCGACAATACGCCCTTCATCAAGCACAAGGACAAGGTCCGCTCCCTTGATCGTCGACAGCCTGTGAGCGACAACGAGCACGGTTTTGCCGTCCATCACCCGCTCCAGCGCTTCTTGAACGACGGCTTCCGACTGGGTGTCGAGCGCCGAGGTCGCTTCATCCAGCAGCAGGATCGGCGCATCCTTCAGCATCGCCCGGGCGATGGCCAGCCGCTGTCGCTGGCCTCCCGACAATCTGGCGCCGCGTTCGCCAAGCACCGTGTCGTAGCCGTCGGGCAGCTCGATGATGAAATCGTGGGCTCCGGCCGAACGGGCGGCTTGAATCACGTCGTCTCTGCTGCAGCCGGGACGGCCGTATCCGATGTTGTCGGCTACGGAAACCGGAAACAAAAACGTATCCTGGGAGACGATGGACAGCTTATCGCGCAGCGCGTGCGGATCCCATGCCGTCATGGAATGGCCGAATACGCGAATATCGCCGGACCAGCCTTCTTCCCCGTCGCCGTCCGGGCCTGTCTTCATGCCGTAATACCCGCAAACGAGCTTCAGGATCGTGCTTTTGCCGCTTCCGCTCGGACCGACCAGAGCGATCTTGCGTCCTGCGGGAAGAACGAACGAAATTCCGTCCAGCACGTTCGTTTTGCCGGCGTAGGCGAACGATACGCGCTCCAGCTCGATCGGTGCCGCCTTTTGATCAAGCACGGGCTCCGGCCGCCCTGAGGGCTCCACCGGAAGCTCCAGGATGTCGAACAGACGCTTGGCGGCACCCTTCGCCTCCTGCACCTGAGCCGACAGCACCGGCGCCATCGAAAGCGGCTGCATCAAATAGTTGAGCATCATGAGAAACAGAACCATGCCGCCCGCGGTCAGCTCGCCTTGACCGATCAAATAGCCGCCGAACGAAACGGCAAATATGATCGGGCTCGACAGCATGATGAGCGAAACCGGGGTAATCCAGGCGCGCCTCCGCTCAACCTTCAGGCTCTTCTCGAGCACAAGCTCCATCGCCGCCCGGTATTTGACCGCCATGTCCCGGAACATGTTGAACGCCTTCAGCATCGGAATGCCGCCGATCGTATCCTGCGCGATCGCGTTGGCCGAGCCGAGCCGTTCCTGGAGCTGCTCCGACATTTTGTTCATCGGGAATACCAGCACGCTGGTGACGATCATCGCCACCGGAAGCATCAGCAGGCTGAACAGCACCAGCTTCCAGGAGGTCAGCAGCAGGATCGTCAAGGAGCAGACAAAGAGCACCGGCATGTAAAACAAATTTGCGAAGTGCAGCAGGAAAAAGTTTTGCAGCACCGCCGTATCATTCGTCAACCGCGATACGAGGTCGCCGGAATGGCGGCTCTCCAGCGCGCCGACGGTCGTTTGGCCGAGATGATGAACGAGATCGCGCCTGATGTCGCGCAAAGCTTTCGCGCTGAAGCGCGTCAGCGCATATTTGTTGGCATAGCTGGCTAGTGCCCCCAGCACTGTAAAGCATGCAAGCAGCGCGAGCGGCGAACCGAGCCCGAGGGCGAGCTCGCCGGCCCCGCCGTCGACGAGCCGCTCGACGAACAAGCCGAGCCAGATGTCGATGACGGCGACGACGAGCGATGCCGTAATGCTGAGCACTACCCAATGGACGTACGGTTTCATTGTTTTGGCCAGCTTGAACATGTTGCGTTCTCCTTCCCCGGTCAGCCCAGGATTTGTCGGATCAATGCCGCGTTGGCAGGCAGATGGGCGGGCTCCAGCATGTCCTCGTGCGGTCCTGCGCCCTTATGCTTGATTTGGCGTCCCGTCGTATGCTTGCTCCAGCTCGCCTGCCGCTGCAAGATATTCAGGCTCTTTCCTTCCGATTCGATCAAGTGGATGTCGGCGGCCACCGTTCCGCTGTTGTCCAGCTCGTTCAGGAAGGTCATATAGCCGACCATGTGGCGGAACACCGTGTCGCGAACGGCTTCGTTCTGCAGGTATGCGCCGTATTGCGCCCCTTCCGCCTCCTGCTCGATCACCTTGCCGATTTCCCGCTGCGTCTCTTCGGCGGTTTGCTGAATGATTTTTTTCTTCGGCTCCGCGTCCAGCATGATGATGTCCGAGACGCTGCAGCCTGCCGCTTCAAGCTCTTGAGCGACGCGGAAGGCCAGATTGCCGCCCGCCGAGTAGCCCATCAACCGGTAAGGTCCTTCCGGCTGAATCGTACGGATATGCTTCACATACTGCTCGAACCTGTCGTCGCTCTGGATGAAGTCGAAGCCGTATACCGCTATATTCGCCTCCTCCAGCAGTCCGGCCAGCTCCTGATAGTAGAAGCCGTAGCCGGCTACCGGCGGGAAGCAGAACAACGACCGCTGCGCCTGGCGGTTCAGCAGCGTGACCGGCCGGTCGTCGCTGCGCTCGACGCGGCGGCGGGCCATGTAGCCGGCCAGCTTCGCAATTGTCGGATATTGGAAGACGGCGATGAACGGCAGCTCCACGTGCAGCTCTTCGTAGACGCGGGCCGTCAGCATCGTCGCTTTGAGCGAGTTGCCTCCGATCTCGAAGAACGGATCGTTGATGCCGATCTGCCCTATGCCGAGCAGCTCCTCCCATACGGCCGTCAGCTTCTTCTCGTCTTCCGTCCGCGGCGCGGCATATGGCGCACGAGCGATAGACGTATCCGGCTTCGGCAGGGCGCGGGCGTCGATTTTGCCGTTCGGCGTCAGCGGCAGCCGTTCCAATCGAACGAAGTGCGGCGGCACCATGTACGCCGGCAGCTCGGACGCAGCCCTCTCTCTCGCTGCCGCAACCGCTTCGTCGCGATCCGCAACGATGTACGCGCACAAATATTTTTGGCCTTGGGCGTCATCCCACGCTTGCGTCGTAGCTTCCTTGACGCCGGGCTGCTTCAGCAGCACGGCGTCGATCTCAGCCAGCTCGATCCGGTAGCCGCGCACCTTCACCTGCTGATCGATGCGTCCGCAGAACTCGATAGTGCCGTCAGGCAGCCACCGCGCCGCGTCGCCGGTCCGGTACATGCGCGCGCCCGGCTCGAACGGACAGTCGACGAATTTGTCGTCCGTCAGCTCCGGCTGGTTCAAATAGCCTTTGGCCAGCCCGTCGCCTGCGATGCACAGCTCGCCTCTGATGCCGATCGGCTGCTGCCGCAGCTGGTCGTCGACGATGTATATCCGCGTATTCGCAATCGGTCTGCCGATCGTTATCGGCACGTTCGGTTCGAGGCCGCGCATGAATGTTGCCATAACGCTGCTCTCCGTCGGACCGTACTCGTTAACGAGCTCTACGCGCGCATTTTTGTTCCTGGTCATTTCGACCAATCCGCTCGTAATCGGCTCGCCCCCGAGCAGGATCAGCTGCAGCGACTCGGCTTCGGCAGGCTCGAGCAGATGGATGATCGTGCCGAACAAGCTCGGTACGCCGTTCAGATGCGTAATGCCGTGCAGCGTTATCAGCTTCTTGAGCACGATCGGATCTTTCGCTTCCGCGGCCGGCACCATGTACGACGTCGTGCCTGAGGCCAGCGGCGTGAAGAGCGAAATGACCGAGGCGTCGAAGGCGAACGACATGATCTGCAGCGCCCTGTGCTGCGGGCCGAAGCCGAACTCGGTGCGGCGCCATTTGACCGTATTGGCGATGCTGCGATGGCGGATCATAACGCCTTTCGGTTTGCCGGTCGTGCCCGACGTATAGATGACATAGGCCACATCATCCGGCGAGACGCTCCAGTCCGGCTTCGTATCGGCGTCATGATACGATGCGGCGTTGTCGAGATCGATCACGTTGACCCCTTCATAGCTGCGGACCGCATCCGGAACCGCGCTGCCTCTGCCGAGCACGAGCGAGGCGCCGCTGTCTTCCAGCAAGTAGCGGATCCGGTCCGCGGGATAGTCGGGATCGACCGGTACGTAAGCGGCACCCGCTTTTAATACGGCGAGGATACCGATGACCATTTCCGGCGTCCGGTCGGCGATGACGGCGACGCGATGGCTTGTGCCGCCTGCGCCGAGACTGCGGATCGAGCGCGCCAGCCGGTTCGCCTTCGCATTCAGCTGTGCGTACGTATAGGTGATGCTGCCTTGTACAAGTGCAGGCTGCTGCGGCATCAGCTCGGCCTGCTCCTCGAACAGACCGTGCAGCAGAGACGAACCTGCATATTCGCGCGCCGTAGCGTTCCAGTCCCGCAGCTTCACCAGCTCCCCTTCCGTCGTCAGGCTGATGGTGCCGACAGCTTGATCCGGAGCGGCTGCAGCCGCTTCGAGCAGCTGGAGCAGATGCTCGGTCATGCGGGCAATCGTCTCCTCATGGAACAACGCCGTGCTGTATTCGAAGCTAAGCCGGAGTGCGCCCTCGTGCGGTGCAGCGATAAGCGATAGATCGAACTTGGATACCGTGTGCTCTTGCCCGAACGGTACGATCCGCAGCTCGCCGCCGCGGTCCGCTTGTTCGGGCTCCGCGTCCGCTCCTCCGGCGTTCTGCCAGACGAGCACCGTATCGAATAGCGGATTGCGGCTCAAATCGCGCGTCAGCTGCAGCTTCTCCACGAGCAGCTCGAACGGATAATCCTGGTGCTCGAAGGCGCTCAGAACGGTCGTCTTCACGTCCGCAACAAGCTCCCGGAACGTCTTCCCGGCACTCACGTCGCTGCGGATCGCCAAGGAGTTGACGAACATGCCGAGCATGCCCGCCGTGTCGGCATGGGACCGGCCGGCGATCGGCGACCCGACGACGATGTCCGATTGGCCCGAATACTTGGACAGCAGCACCTTGAATGCCGCGAGCAGCACCATATACAGCGTCGCACCGCTGTCGCGGGCGAGGCGCTCCATCGCTTCGACGAGCTCTGTGCTTGCTTCGAACTCCCGAACCGCGCCGGCAAAGCTCTTCACCGCAGGACGCGGCAGGTCGGTCGGCAGCTCCAGCACCGGCACGCCGCTCATTTGCGCAAGCCAATACTGCTCCTGTCGGAGGAACTGCTCGCCTGCCATCCATTCGTTCTGCCAAAGCGCAAAGTCTTTATAATGCAGCTCAAGCTGCGGCAGCTGCTCGCCTTCATACAAGCGGATAAGCTCTTCTATGAAAATCGTGCCGGACACGCCGTCCGAAACGATATGATGCGTGTCATAGACGAACACATGCTTGCCGCAGTCCTCGATGCGGATCAGCGCAGCACGGAGCAGCGGCGCCTGCGCCAGATCGAACGGACGGAACCAGCCGTCGAGAGCCTTGGCCGCAGCTTCCTCGGATGCGGCTACAAGCCGCTCCAAGCGGAACGGAGCTTCATCATGGATGCGCTGCATCGGCTCGCCCTGCACGGTGTGGAACGAGGTGCGCAGCGATTCATGGCGGGCGATGAGCTGCTGCAGCGCCTGCTCGAAGCGCTCCGCGTCAACCGGCCCTTCCAATCCGACGACAGACGGCATATTGTAAGCCAGGCTTTCGCCGCCTTCTTCGAACAAGTTCAATATAAACATCCGCTTCTGCGCGGAAGATACTGCATAATATTCCTGCTTCGGCGCGGGAACGATCGCTTGATACGTACCGCGCGCCTGCTCGTCGATATAACGCCCGGCCGCTTCGATCGTCGGCGATTCGAACAGGAAGCGAAGCGGCAGCTCGATGCCGAATGTCTTATGCGTCTGGGCGAGCAGCGACATGGCCTTCAGCGAGTGGCCGCCCAGTGCGAAGAAGCTATCGTGCACGCCGATGCGCTCGACGCCGAGCGCTTCCTGCCACAAGCCCGCCAGCAGCTCCTCGGTCGGTGTGCGCGGTGCCACATATTCCGTGCCCGTGGCGATTCGCCCTTCCGGCTTCGGCAGCGCCTTACGGTTGATTTTCCCGTTCGGCGACAGCGGCATCGATTCCAGCTGAACGAAATGCGCCGGAATCATATAGGAAGGCAGGTCGCGTCCGAGGTGCTCGCGCAGCTCCGTTACCGTCAGCTCGCGGTCGGCCGTAAAGTACGCGCACAAATAGTACAGCTTCTCTTCGTCCTCAAGCGCGACGACGACCGTTTCGCGAACGGCGTCGTGCTTGAGCAAGGCCGTCTCCAGCTCGCCGAGCTCGATGCGGTAGCCGCGAATTTTGACCTGGAAATCGATCCGTCCCAAATATTCGATAGTGCCGTCCGGCAGCCAGCGGGCCAGGTCGCCGGTGCGGTACATTTTCATGCCGGGGCTCCACGGATTGTCGACGAACTTCTCGTCCGTCAGCTCCGGCTTGTTCACGTACCCGCGCGCAACCCCGACGCCGGCAATGCACAGCTCGCCGGGCACGCCGATTGGCTGCAGCCGGACTCCGTCACCGACGATGTACAGCTGGATGTTGTCGATCGGCTTGCCGATCGGCACAATGCCGCTTTCAACGCTTGTCGAGCAATCGTAGTAAGAGACGTCGACCGTTGCCTCCGTCGGTCCGTACAAATTGATCAATCTGGCGCCGCATCGGCTGTAAATCATGCGATTGAACCGCTGCACATGGGCAAGCTGCAACGCTTCGCCGGAGGCGAACACAAAGCGCAGTCCGGACAACCGCTTCACATGCGCATCGCTTTCACCCTCGATGTAATCCAGGAACAAGCTCAGCATGGACGGAACGAAGTGCATCGTCGTCACGCCGCTGCGCTCGATTTCGGAGACGATTTCCTCCGGGTTTTTCTCGCCGCCCGGCTTCAAGAAACAGACCGCCGCGCCGACGAAGCCCCACCAGAACATCTCCCATACCGACACGTCGAACGTATAAGGCGTCTTCTGCAAAATCACGTCGCTATCGCTCAAAGGATACGCCTTCTGCATCCAGTGGATCCGGTTCATCGCTGCGCCGTGCTCGATCATGACGCCCTTCGGCTTGCCCGTAGAGCCCGACGTATAGATGACATAAGCCAAATTGCGCGGTCCCGCTGCCGGCTCGAGATTCGAGCCATCGGTTTCGTACGAAGCCGGATCGTTCAGGTCGAGCACGCTGCCGCCCTCGAACAAGGCGCGGGCTTTGCCGGCATGCTTCGTTTGGGTAAGGAGCCACTCGGCTCCGGAATCGTCCAGCATGTACTGAATCCGGTCCTCGGGGAATTCCGGATCGATCGGCAGGTACGCCCCGCCCGCCTTCTGAATGGCCAGAATGCCCACGATCATCTCGGCTGCGCGCTCCATGAGAAGAGGTACAATACGGTCCGGCGCGACCCCTTCGGAGCGAAGCTTGCGGGCAAGCCTGTTCGCTCGCTCGTTAAGCTCGCCGTAGGTTAAAGTTCGCTCCCCGTCTATGACGGCAACCCGGTCCGGCGCAGCCGCCGCCGTCGCCTCAAACGTCCGGTACAGCGTCGTCTGCGACGGATATTCGGCTGCCGTATCGTTGAATTGCTCCAGGATTTGCATTTTTTCCCGCTCGGACACCATATCGATTTCCGCCAGCGTCAGCTGCGGATTGGCCGCTGCTTCAGCCAAAATGTTCAAGTAGTGACCGGCCATCCGCTCCACCGTATCGTGACGGAATAAGGCGCTCCCGTATTCGAAGCTGACGACCAGCTCGTCGTCCGTCGCCGTAGCTTCCAGAGACAAGTCGAACTTGGCGGCGCCGCCCTCGAACGGATACGGTTCGATCTGCAGGCCGGTCATTTCTCTTGTATCCATATTGATGTTCTGGAGCGAAAACATCGTGTCGAACAGCGGGTTGCGGCTCAAGTCGCGAGGCACGTTCAGCTGCTCCACCAGCGCGTCAAACGGGTAATGCTGGTTGTCGAGCGCGTCCAGCGTCGTCCGCTTCACTTCGTCCAGCAGCTGCTCGAACGTCTTCAGCGGCTCGGGACGACCGCGCAGGGCAAGCGTATTGACGAACATGCCGATCACCGGCTCGACGTCCGCATGCGGACGCCCGGCCACCGGCGTGCCGACGATGATGTCGTCCTGGCCGCTGTACTTGTGCAGCAGCACCTGATAGGCGGCAAGCAGCACCATGTACAGCGTAGCGCCGGTCCGGGCCGCGAGGCGATCTAACGCGCTCTTGAGCTCGGCCCCGCTTCGCACCGCTACGTTCGAGCCTTCGAAGCTCTTCACCGCAGGACGCGGGTAATCCGTCGGCAGGGCGAGCAGCGGAATCTCTTCCGCGAACGCTTCGCGCCAATACGCTTCCTGCCGGCTCATGACCGTACGGCCTTCCCCGCTGTCCAGCCATACGGCGTAATCCTTATATTGAATCCGCAGAGACGGCAGCTCGGCTCCTTCGTAGAGCTCGGTAAATTCTTTCATGAAGATGCTCATCGACACGCCGTCGGCAATGATATGATGCATGTCGCAAAGCAGCACGTGCTTCTGCGGCTCCAGCTTGACGAGCTCTGCGCGAAGAAGCGGCGCCGTCTCCAAATCGAACGGACGAATGAACGATTGCACGATGGCCGGAACGTCCGCTTCCGAGGCCTCATGGCGGGCGATGGCGAACTCCAGCTCTTCCGGATCGGCAATAAACTGGACGGGCTCGCCGTCGACAAGCCGGAACGACGTGCGCAGCGCATCGTGACGCGCAATGAGCTGACGGAACACGGCTTCCAGTCGCTCCGGCTCCAGCTCGCCCTCGACCGTCATGACTCGAGGCAGGTTATAGCTGACGCCTGCGCCTTCGAAACGGCTCAGCACAAACAATCGCTTCTGCGCGGGCGACAGCGGATAATATGCCTGCTCGGGGGCAGGTTCGATGGCAATGAGCGCCGCTTTATCGACACCGTCGATATAGGCCGCAAGCGCCGCTACGGTTGGCGCTTCAAACAGCGCGCGCAGCGGGACGTCGGCGCCGAAGCGCTGCTTCAGGCGCGACAAGAGCGTCATCGCTTTCAGCGAATGGCCGCCAAGCGCAAAGAAATCGTCGTAGACGCCAACCTGCTTCACGCCGAGCGTCTCCTCCCAAAGCGATGCGACGGCCGCTTCGGTCTCATTGCGGGGCGCAACGTAATCGGCTCCCGCCGCCGCTGCCGCGTCGTAATCCGGCGCGGGCAGCGCCCGGCGGTCGATTTTGCCATTGGACGTAAGCGGGAACTGCTCCAGCTGCAGGAAGTACAGCGGCACCATATAGGACGGCAGCTCGCGGGACAGCGACTCGCGCAGCTGGCCTGCCGTCTTAGGTTCCTCGCATACATAGTACGCGCACAGCACTTTCTGACCGTTCGGATCCGTGACCGGGACGACGCACGTTGCCTTCATGCCGCTCAGCTTCATGATCGCCGCTTCGATTTCACCAAGCTCGATGCGGTAGCCGCGAATTTTCACCTGCAGGTCGATCCGACCGAGATATTCGATGTTGCCGTCCGGCAGCCAGCGGGCCAGATCGCCCGATTTGTACATCCGCTCGCCTGGAGCATATGGGTTCGGAACGAATTTATCTGCGGACAGCTCCGGCAGATTGGCGTAGCCGCGGGCAACGCCGTCGCCGCCGACGATCAGTTCGCCGGGCACGCCGATCGGCTGCAAATAGCCGGCCGCATCGACGATATAGGCCGTAGAATTGGAAATCGGCTTGCCGATCGGCGCCGGTTCCTCATAGTCCTGCAAAATTGGGAAGCCGGTCGAGAACGTCGTGTTTTCCGTCGGTCCGTACGCATTGAACACTTCGATGCCCGGGCAGTGGCGGCGCACCCGGTTGACATGCCGCATGGAGATCAGTTCGCCGCCGATAATGATTTGCTTGATACCCGCGAATACGTCGGGACGAACCTCGGACAGCTGATTGAACAGCGGCGTCGTCATCCACATAAGCGTCACGCCAAGACGGCGAATGTGCTCCGCCAGCAGATCGGCGCTCAGCAGCACATCCTTGTCCACCACGTGGAGCGTCAGCCCGTTCAGCAGCATGCCGAATATTTCGTATGTAATCGCATCGAAGCCGACGGCGCCGGTCAGCAGCAAGCTGTCTCCAGCTTCGAACCTTGTGTAATTCGACTGCTTGACGAGCCGCACGATGCCGCGCTGCTCGACCATGACGCCTTTCGGTTTGCCGGTCGAGCCGGACGTATACATATAGTAGGCGAGGTCGTTCGGACCAATCCTCACGTCAGGATCGGCCTTATCTCCGGAATACAGCGACTCGTCCGCCAAATCAAACCATACTACGCCAAACTCGCCGGCGGGCTCAGCCTCGAACTTCAAGCATACGGAGGCGGCGCTGTCCTCCAGCATGTGACGGATGCGCTCTTCCGGATACGCCGGATCGAGCGTGACGAATGACGCGCCCGCTTTCAGCACGGCCAAGATGGCGACCACCATGTCCATCGAGCGTTCGGAGTATATGCCGACGGCCTCCTCGCGGCCGACGCCATGAGCAAGCAGCCGGTTCGCGAGCGCGTTCGAGCGCTCGTCCAGCTCGCGGTAAGTCAGCGCTTTGCCGCGGAACGTAAGCGCGGGGTGATCCGGCGTCAAAGCAGCCTGCTGCCGGAACAGCTCGGCGACGGACGCGTCTCGCGGGTAGCTTGAACGCGTAAGGTTGAAGTCTTGAATAATGACCCGCTTCTCTTCGGCCGTAATCATTTCGATCTCGCCGAGCTGCGTTTCGGGACGCGCGACGACGGCTTCCAAAATACGAACGTAGTGACCGATCATCCGGGCGATCGTCGCTTCCCGATACAGAGCGGAGCTGTATTCAACGCTTAACAGCAAGCCCTCTTCGGCTTCTCTCGCCTGAAGCGACAGATCGAACTTGGACACGGTGCCCTTCGAGCCGACCGGAACGATGTTCAAGCCAGGCAGCGCCGGCGAATCGAGGTCCATATTTTGCACGATAAACATGGTGTCGAACAGCGGGTTGCGGGAAATATCGCGCTGAAGGTCGAGCTTCTCGATCAGTGACTCGAACGGATAGCTCTGATGCTCGAACGCTTCCAGCGTCGTCGCTTTCACTTCCTCCAGAAACGCGGCGAACGTCTTCCCTGCCTCCGGTCTGCTGCGCATCGCCAATGTGCCTACGAACATGCCGATCAGCGGCTCGGTGTCGGCATGCTGACGCCCTGCCGTCGGTGAGCCGACGACGATATCGTCCTTGCCCGAATATTTGGCGAGCAGCACGTTGTAAGCGGCAAACAGCACCATGTAAAGCGTCGTATTCGTACGCTTGGCAAGCTCCTGCAGCCTGTCGAGCAGCCCCCGTTCCGCTTGCGCCGACACGACGCCGCCTTGGAAGCTTTGCACCGGCGGACGCGGGAAATCGGTCGGCAGGTCGAGCACAGGCAGCGGTCCGGCAAACCGGTTCAGCCAATACTGCTCCTGACGCGAGCCCGCTTCCGTTCCGAGCCGCTCCTGCTGCCACACCGCATAGTCTTTGTACTGCACTCGGAGGGCCGGCAGCTCTCCCCCTTGGTACAGCTCCACGAATTCGCGCACGACGATGCCTGACGATACGCCGTCGGAAATAATATGATGCATGTCGTACAGCAGCAGATGCTTGTTGTCGTTCAGCTTGTAGAGCTCGACCCGGAACAATGGTGCGTCGCCCAAATCGAACGGCCGGACGAACGCTTCTACGACGGCATCGATCTGATCCTCCGTCGTCTCCAAATACGGGATGTCGAACGGGACGCTCTCTTCAACGATCTGCACGGGCTCGCCGTCCATCGAGACGAACCGCGTCCGCAGCGTCTCATGACGCGACACAAGCTGGCGGAATGCGTGCTGAAGCCGGGCGACGTCCAGCTCGCCTTCAATGATCATCGCATTCGGCAAATTGTAGCTAGAGCCCGAGCCTTCGAGCGTGGACACGACGAACATCCGCTTTTGAGCTGAAGATACCGGGTAATAGGCTCGTGCCGGCACCGGCTCGATGTCCGCGTACCGGTTACCTGCACCCGCTCCGCGCTGCTCCTCGATATAGGCGGCGATGCCTTCCACGGTCGGCGAATCGAACACGATGCGCAGCGGGACCTCGACCCCGAACGCCTTATGCATTTGCGACAGCAGCATCATCGCCTTGAGCGAATGGCCGCCCCGTTTGAAAAAATGATCCTTGATCCCGATCCGGTCCGCGCCCAGCAGCTCCTGCCACATCGCGCACAGCCGCTCCTGAAGCTCCGTCGAAGGCGCCTCGTAAACGGCTTCTTCTTCGGCTGACGCAGCGCCGTCCGGCTCCGGAAGCGCTTTGCGGTCGAGCTTGCCGTTCGGCAGACGCGGCATATCGGCCAGCTGAATCAGATGAGCCGGAACCATGTAGGACGGCAGCTCGGCGGATAGACGCTCGCGCAAACCGAGCAAGGCTGTTTCGTCTTCGGCCGTTATATAGGCGCACAGCATCTTTTGACCGTAAGCATCGTCTCGGGCCAAGACGACGGCTTCCTTCACCGACGGCTGGCGCAGCAGCACCGTTTCGATCTCTCCCAGCTCGATCCGGTAGCCCCGAACTTTGACCTGGTGATCGATCCGGTCGATGTAGTCGATCCGTCCGTCCGGCAGCCACCGAGCCAAATCTCCGGTGCGGTACATCCGCTCGCCCGGCTCGAACGGACAGGCGACGAACTTATCCGCGGTAAGCTCGGCGCGATTCCAGTACCCCCGCGCCAGTCCTTTGCCCGCAATGCACAGCTCGCCCGGTACGCCGACCGGCATAAGCTGGCCCTGCTCATTAACGATATATACCCGCGTGTTGGCGATCGGCACGCCGATCGTCACCGGCTCTCCCGCCTTCAGATCGCGGCAAATCGTCGCCACGACGCTCGTCTCCGTCGGTCCGTACTCATTGACGAGCTCCGCCTGCGGCGCCAGCCGCTTGCTGCGCTCGATGACCGCATCCGTCATCCGTTCTCCGGCAACCGTGATGATGCGCAGACTGCGGGCGTCGTCCTCCGTCATGCTTTCCAGCACTGCGTTGTACAAGCTCGGCACGCAGATGAAATGCGTCACTCCGGCTTCGGCGATATGTCTGCGGATGGCAAGCGGATCCTTCGAGTCGTCTTCCGTCAGCAGCACAACGGTCGAGCCGCAGATGATCGGCGTAAAGAAGCTCGTTACAAAGCCGTCGAACGAGAACGAGAACAGCTGCAGGACGACGTCTTGCTCGCTCAGGGCATACTCACCGGCGCGCCATTGAATCGAGTTGGTTACCCCGCGATGCTCGATCATGACGCCCTTCGGTTTTCCTGTAGTACCGGACGTATAGATGATATAGGCCAAGTGCTCGGGGCCGGCCAGCGGTGCAAGATCGCTGTCGTCGGCAGCAAAGGACGCCTCATCGTTGAGGTTGACCGCCGCCGCCTCATCGAAGCCTGCAGGCGCAGCGAACTGCGTCACGACGAGTGTCGCACGGCTGTCCTCCAGCAGGTAAGCAATTCGTTCCTCCGGGTAGGCCGGATCGATCGGCAAATAGGCAGCTCCCGCTTTCATAACGGCGAGCAAAGCGACGATCATGTCCAAGGAGCGCTCGGCGACGATGGCAACAACCGTGTCCGGCAATGCGCCTCTTTCGCGCAGCGTCCGGGCGAGCCGGTTGGCGCGGGCGTTCAGCTCGCGATAGGTAAGCCGGGCAGTGCCGAGTGCGACGGCGGTCTGCCCGGGAGAACGTTTCGCCTGCTCCTCGAATAATCCGTGCAGCGTAACGCGCTGCGGCAGATCCAACTGCGTCCGGTTGAATTGCACAGCAACCAGCTCGCGCTCTTCCGCAGTAAGCAGCTCCAGGCGGGAGAGCGGCTCGTCCGGCGTCTCCACCGCGCGAAGTATTCGCTCGAGATGAACGGCAAGCGATGCCGCGTATGCTTCGGTATAACGCCGCGGATCGTATTCGATCGTGACATCGATCCGATCGGCTCCCATGCTGAATACAAAACATATGCTGGAACGAATCGGAGCGATATAGCTCCGGTCATGAACCCCTTCCAGCATAACGAGCGTCGGCACTTCGGCCGTCCCGTCGGCCTGAACCGGAATTTGCGCCAGCTCGGCCAGCGCCAGAAACGGGATGTTCTGATGCTCATTCGCATCCGTCACCACCTGCCGCACGATTCCAGCCCAGTCGCGGAACGCGAAGCTGCTCTCGTATTCGGTTTGAATGACCAGCATCGTGTTCATGAGCTCGTTCGCCGGCTGGTTTTGCTTGAAAATCGGCATGCCGATCCGCACTTCACCGGCGGATGCGTACCGATGCAGCAAATAGCTGACCCCGGACAGCAGCAGCATGAACACGCCGTAGCCTGTACGGCCGATGCCGAGGAGTCGGCTGGCCAGCTCGGGGGACAGCGAATGCCGGATCGAACCGGCATTCGCACCCGAATCCGCCGAAGCGGAGTCTCCGCGCGCCGCGCGCGGAAACTCGCTCATGCCGAGGTCGTTCTGAAGCTTGCTTGCCCAGTATAGTTTCTCTTTCTCGTAGCGGCCGCTAGTCAGCAGCATCTGTTGAGCAATTTTATCGATCATTCGCGGGCTCCTCCAACCGAATCAAAAATGAAACTGTACGTTATCTCCCAGCACATTGTCCAGCTGTCCCGCCTCGATCAACACGATGTCGGCAATTCGTACGTTCGGATCGTTCGCTACAGCTTCCAGAACTTTAAGCAAATCGGTCGCCAGCCTGTCTGCCGTATCCCTGCGGAACAGCGACGTTGCGTACTCGAAGCAGAACCGGATGCCTTCGTCTTCTTCGATAGCCGACAGCGTCAAGTCGAACTTGGCGATCGTGCTGCCCGCTTCGTACGGCGTAAATGAAAGTCCGTTCAACAAGTCGTCCGAATCGTTTCGGCCTTGGATATTTTGCATGCTGAATACCGTATCGAACAGCGGATTGCGGCTGAGATCGCGATGGAGCTCCAGCTTCGCCACTAGCTGCTCAAGCGGGTAATCCTGGTGCTCGAACGCCGCCAGCGTCCGCGCCTTCAGATCGGCGACGAAGTCGGCAAACGTCAGCTCCGCTCTCGGATAGTTGCGCAGCGCGAGCGTGTTGACGAACATGCCCACGACGCCTTCCAGTTCGGCATGCGGACGGCCGGCGGCCGGAGTCCCTACCACGATGTCGTCTTGGCCCGCATATTTGGCCAGCAGCACGTTATAAGCGGCCAGGAGCAGCATGAACAGCGTCGCTCCCGTCTCTTCGCGAACCCGGTGCAGCTGCCGCCGCAGCTCAGCTCCGGCGTGGAACGTAATCGAATCGCCTTGGAACGAACGTTTGTTGGGTCTCGGGAAATCCGTCGGCAACGCCAGCTGAGGCGCTCCGCCGGCAAACTGGCCGGACCAGAAGGCTTCCATCCGTTCGAACGCCGGGGAAGCGAACAGCCGGTTCTGCCATGCGGCAAAATCTTTATACTGCACTTTCAGCTCCGGCAATTCGCGTCCTGCATACAGCTCGGCCAGCTCGCCGATCAGAACGGACATCGTCACGCCGTCGGAGACGATATGGTGCATATCGATCAGCAGCAGATGACGGCTGCGGTCCAATGCGATCAAGCCGACGCGAAGCAGCGGCGCTTGTTCAAGCTCGAAGGGCTGAACGAATTCGCGCAGCAGCGTATCGATATCGCGGCCGCCGGCATCCCGGAACGCCATTTCGAACGGAACATCGTCATGAATCACTTGAACCGGCTCACCGCCAACCGTCGTAAACGTCGTGCGGAACGCTTCGTGACGCTTTATGATCGCGCGGAACGCATCCTCCAGTCGATCCGGGTCCAGCTCCCCTTCGACAACCATCGCCCCCGGCATGTTATAGCCGGTGCCGCCGCTCTCGTACTGGTGCATGATGAACATCCGGCGCTGTGCCGGCGATACTTCGTAATGCGGCTGCAAAGGCAGCGGCTCGATGGCCGGCAGCGGCTCGCGGTCGCCTCCGTCGATCGCCGATGCAAGCGCTGCGAGTGTCGTTCTCTCGAACAGTGCGGACAGCTCCAGCTTGACGCCGAACGACTGGACCACTTTGGCAACCAGACTCATCGCCTTTAAGGAGTGGCCCCCCAGGCGGAAGAAATCGTCGTTTCGTCCAACCTGCGGTACACCGAGCAGCTCGGACCACATTTCGGCCAGTGTCCTTTCGGTCGGCGTGCGCGGTTCCTCGTAGGCTGCGCTGCCGTCAAGTCCGAGCTCCGCCGGCTTTTTCAAGGCGGTACGGTCGATTTTCCCGTTCGAAGTCAGCGGCATTCGCTCCAGCCGGATCAAATGCGAAGGCAGCATGAAGCTCGGCAGCAGCGCGGACAAATGCTCGCGCAGATCGGCTGCGTCCAATGCGGTCTCCGCTGTATAGTAAGCGCACAAGTACGCATCGCCCCGCTCGTCGCGGTGGGCGATCGCGATCGCTTCCGTGAGCTCGGGATGCTTCAGCATCGACGCCTCGATCTCTCCCAGCTCGATCCGGTAGCCGCGAATTTTGACCTGATGGTCGATGCGGCCCATATATTCGATATGACCGTCCGGCAGCCAGCGCGCCAGGTCGCCGGTCCGATACATCCGCTCGCCGGAAACGAACGGATTCGCTACGAATTTCTCCGCCGTCAGCTCCGGACGGTGTAAATAGCCGCGGGCAAGTCCGACGCCGCCGACACACAGCTCGCCGGGAACGCCGACAGGCTGCAGCTGGCCGTCACGGTTTACGATGTAGACGCTCGTGTTCGGCAGCGGTCCGCCGATCGGCACGGAGCCCGGCGATTCCAGCAGCTGCTCGGTCACCTCGCAGGCGGTCGCGCATATCGTCGTCTCCGTCGGTCCGTACGCGTTCACGTAGGCGGCCCGGCCCAGCCAGCGGCCGACCAGCTCCCGCGTCGTCGCCGACCCTGCGGTAATCAGGCGGCGCACATGCGGCAGACGCTCCGGCTCAAGGTGCACGGCAAATGTCGGCGGCAGCGTCGCGACGGTAATCTCTTCCCGATTCATGAACGCTTCAAAGCTAACGTAATCGTTAAGCGCATCCTTCGGCACGAGATGGAGGCTCGCTCCGGTCAGCAGCGCCATGAACATTTCCCAGACGGACGCATCGAACGAGGATGAAGCAAACTGCGCGATGCGGTCTCCCGGTCCTATGCCGTAATGCTCGCGGAAATACATCTGCAGATTGGCGATACCGGTATGCTCCAGCATCGTGCCTTTCGGCATTCCGGTCGTCCCGGACGTATAGATGACGTAAGCCAGATCCGTCGGACGAACCGCCGGGAGCGGCGTGTCTTCAGCATCGGCCGCTGCATGCGCCGTTACCGATTCATATGCGATTAACTGCGGTCCGTCGCCGACGAGTCCCGCCACTTGATCCCGTTCCCGTTCTCTCGTTACGATCAGCTTGGCGCCGCTGTCCTGAACGATGTAACGAATCCGTTCCTGCGGATAATCGATATCGATCGGCACGTAGGCGCCTCCCGCCTTGAGAATCGCCAAAATCGTCACGACCATCTCGACCGAACGTTCCATTATGACACCGACGATGGTTTCGGCGCCGACACCGGCTCGGCGAAGCACAGCCGCCAACTGCGCCGACTCCGACTGGAGCTCTCCGTACGAGAGTCTTCGATCGTCCATACGGACGGCGAGAGCTTCGGGCGTGCGTGCCGCCTGTTCGTCGAACAGCTGGGGAATCGAGCGGTTCGCGGAAAACTCGGCGCCGATTGCATTAAACGAAACCAGCAGCTCGCGCCGTTCGCTCTCCGTCAATATGGCGATTTCGGCAAGTGGCGCATCCGGTGCACTGACGATAGCATCCAGCAGCTCGGCGAAATGCCGGAGCATGCGCTCGATCGTCTGCTCGCGGAACAGTGCGGTGCAGTACTCGACTCCAAGGGTAATCCCCGTTTCGGACGGCTCGGCCAGCATCGTCAGATCGAATTTCGAAACCGGATTGCCGAACGTGCAAGGCGTCAGCTCAAGGCCATCCGGCTCTCCGCCCGCCGGCGTCATATTTTGCACCATGAACAGCACGTCAAATAGCGGATTACGGCTCAAGTCGCGCGGAATGTTCAGCTTCTCCAGCAGCGTTTCGTAAGGGTAATCCTGATAATCGAACGCCTGCAGCGCTTCCTGCTTCACTTCCGCCAGCAATTGGCGGAACGTTTTGCCGCCTTCTGGCGCTGCGCGCAGCGCCACCGTGTTGACGAACATGCCGACGACAGGCTCCAGATCGGCGTGAGTACGTCCCGCCACCGGCGTGCCGACGATGATGTCGGTCTGTCCGGTATATTTGTACAGCAGCCCGTAATAGGCGGCCAGCAGCACCATGTACAAGGTTGCGCCTTCCTTGGCGGCCAGCCGCTCCAGCTGTCCCGAAAGCTCCGGCGTCAGCTGCAGCGACTGATGGTGACCCGCGAAGCTCCTTACAGCAGGACGAGGAAGATCGGTCGGCAGATCGAGCAGCGGCACCTCGCCGCCGAACCGCTCCAGCCAGTACGCTTCTTTCTTGCTCAGCTCATCGGACGATAAAGTGCCGTTCTGCCATACGGCGTAATCTTTGTATTGGATCCGCAGCTGCGGCAGCACTTCGCCGCGATACAGTGCGGTGAACTCACCGATAATGATGCTCAGCGATACGCCGTCGGCAACAATGTGATGCATGTCGAACATGAACAGATGACGATTGCCGGCCAGCTTGACCAATTCAGCGCGGAACAGCGGCGCTGAGGTCAAGTCGAACGGGCGTATGAATCGCTCTGCCAGCGCTTCCGGTTCCACCTGCAGACCGGTGGCCTCGACCACAGTCACACTGAATGGCACCTTATCGTGTACACGCTGCACCGGCTCGCCATTCACGACCTCGAATGAAGTCCGAAGCGATTCGTGACGGTCGACGAGCTTCTCCATAGCAGACTGGAAACGGTTCAAATCCAGCTCGCCTTCAAGGATAAATACGCCGGGGATATTGTATCCGGTATGAACGCCGGACAGCTGGCTTAACACAAACATCCGCTTTTGCGCCGAAGATACCGGATAAAACTGTTGTACCGGAGCCCGAGGAATCGACGACGGCGCCGCCGACGCCTCGGCATCGGAGCCGGACATATAAGCGGACAATGCCTCAATGGTCGGCCGTTCGAACAGCACCTTCAGCGGCACATCGGTCTCGCACTGCTTGTTCATGCGCGAGACGAGCATCATCGCTTTCAACGAATGACCGCCCAGCGTAAAGAAATTATCGCGGATGCCGACCCGCTCCACACCGAGTACGTCCGACCAAATCGCTGCCAGCGTCCGCTCCAGCTCGTTTCTTGGCTCCACGAACGCTTCTCCGCCGTTCGGGCCGCCTTCCGGCAAAGGCAGCGCCCGCCGGTCGGTCTTGCCGTTCGGCGTCAGCGGCAGCTTCGGCAGCTGGATGAAATACGACGGCACCATGTAGTCGGGCAGCGCCGCAAGCACATGCTCGCGCAGCTCGGCCGCGGTCAGCTGCTCCGCCGCAGCCACATAGGCGCACAAATATTTGCCGCCCTTGCCGTCGTCGTAGGCAAGCACGGCGGCTTCCGTAACCGACGCATGATTGAGCAGGCGCGATTCGATTTCGCCGAGCTCGATGCGGTGGCCGCGGATTTTGACCTGATGGTCGATTCGTCCGAGGAACTCGATCTCGCCATCCGGCAGCCAGCGCGCAAGGTCGCCGGTCCGGTACATTCGCTCGCCGGTACGGAACGGACTTTCCGTAAACTTCTCCGCCGTCAGCTCATCGTTGCCGATATAGCCGCGCCCGACACTGTCTCCGGCAATATACAGCTCGCCTACGATACCGACCGGCTGCAGCTGCAGACCGTTACTTACGATATGAATGCTCGTATTGGAAATTGGCCGGCCGATCGTCGGCAGCTCGGCAATGTCCTCCTCTGATGACATCGTCAGCGTCGTTACGACGTGCGTCTCCGAAGGGCCGTAATGATTGTGCAGCGTCACGCCGCGCTCCCGCAAATACGTACGCAGCCGGTTCGGGACGACAAGCTGTTCGCCCGCTGTAATGATGTGCCGGACACAGGAAGGAAACATATCCACATATTCTTGCTCGTTGAATACGAATTTCAGAAACGACACCGGCAGGAACAGCACCGGAATTTCCTCTTGTGTGACGTAAGCCGTCAGCTTCTCGACGCTTCGCTTCGTATCGTTATCGATGAGATGAAGCGTTCCGCCTGACAGCAAGGTCGAGAATATTTCCTGATAGCAAACGTCGAAAGAGATTGTCGTATATTGTAGTACCTTCCCATTGTAGGAAACATTTGTTTTCTGAAATTCAAATGCAAGTAAATTTACCAAATTTTTATGTTCGAGCATGACGCCTTTCGGCCGTCCGGTGGTGCCCGACGTATAGATGACGTACAGCAGGCTGCCCGAAGCTGCACCGGCATTCGGATTCCGGGCGGACTCCGCGGCGTACAGCTCCGGCTGCAGCAGGAGCAGCTCGCGTTCTTTACCGGCGATCGTCGATGCTTTCCCGACAAGCTGCAGCTGGGTCAGCAGCAGCTTCGCCCCGCTGTTATCCAGCATATAGGAGGCCCGGTCTTCCGGATAGTCCGGATCGATCGGCACGAACGCCCCTCCCGCTTTCAGGACGGCAAGGACGCCGGTCACGTATTCGATTGATCGATCGGCCATGATACCGACCGGCTGGTCCGGTGCTACCCCATGCCGAATCAGGGCATGAGCCAGCCGGTTCGCATTGTCGTTCAGCTGGCCGTAGGTGACCCGCTGCCCGCCGAATACGACCGCGACCGCATCCGGCGTCCGGCCGGCTTGCTCCTCAAACCAGCCATGTACCGTTTGATCCGCAGGATAATCGGCCGCCGTATCGTTGAATCGGGCCAGCAGCTCTTCCTCATGCCCGGTGATAAGGCGCATGGCGCTGACGGCGATGCCCGGATCGGCGACGGCTTGCTCAGCCAGCATCCGCAAATGCCCGCCAAGCGTCTCCAGCATGGCCGGATCGTAAACGGCCGCGTTGAAATTGAACTTGACGGTAACGTCTTCGCTTGGCAGCACCAGAATATTCATGTCGTAGCTCGTCTGCTCGAACATGCTGACATCGCTCGCATCGAAGCCGAGCACGTCCTCCGAGCCGCTCTCCGCTACTTCCTTCTCGATCGGATAGTTTTCAAAGACGACGATATGGTTCAGTAAGTCCTGCTTCAGCGGCGTAACGTTTTGAATTTCGTAAAGCGGCATGTAATCGAAGCGTTCGGAAGCGACCGCAAGCCGCTGCACGGCGGCCGTCAGCTCGGAGAACGTCTCTGTGCCGGCCGAACGAATGCGGACCGGAATCGTATTAATAAACAAGCCGACCATCGTTTCGATGCCGGGCAGCTCCGAGGGCCGTCCGGACACGACCGAGCCGAATACGATATCATCCGTATGGTTATAGCGCTGAAGCAGCACGCCCCACAACGTTTGGAACAGCGTGTTCAGCGTCACCTGGCACTTGCTCGCCAGCTCCTGAAGGCGGCGCGACAAGTCGACGCCGAAGGAAAATTTCAGCTCGGCCTGCTTGTAAAGGCCGCCGGGTGCAGCCCGCTTCGGCAGCGATGCCGCCTGCTCGTAATCGCCGAGCAGCTCGCGCCAGTAGCCGAGCGCCTCTTCCTTGTTTTGCTTTTCCAGCCACTGGATGTACGTGCTGTACGGCTGCACCGGAGGCAGCGCCGGCGTCTCGCCGCGCTTCAGGTGACCGTAAATTTTGAACAGCTCGTTGATGATAATGCCGAGACACCAGCCGTCCATCAGAATATGGTGGTGGCTCCAAATCATTTCGTACTCGCCTGCGCCCAGCTTGAATACGATCATCCGCGTCGGGATGTCGCGGGACAGGTCGAAGCCTGTCTCGCGATCCTTGCGCTTGAACGTTTCGAGGCGCGCCAGCTGCTCGTCCGCCGGCAGCCCGGTCACGTCGACAACCTCGATCTGCAGCGAGCGCTGCTTGAGGACGACCTGCACGGGGCGCTTGATTTTCTCATACAGGAACGTCGTTCGGAACACATCGTACCGCTCGATGATCCGGTTCATGCTTTGCTCGAACAGAGCGATATCCAGCTCGCCGCGAATACGGACGGTCATTTGCTCGAAATACGCCCCGCCTGGATGCAGCAAGGTATGGAACAGCATCCCTTCCTGCATCGGGGACAAATAATACATGTCCTTCACGTGTTCTTTCTTAAACGATGACATTTCGCACCTCTTTTGCAAGTATGGCCGTTCCGAGCCTCGACGGTGTTGCCGCTCGTCCCCGTCAGTTCAACTTCTCTTCCAGCAAATCAAAAATATCGTCCATCTCGTCCATCGTCATACCCTTCGAGGAAATGTCGCTCGGCGTCAGCTCGGCATCGCCGCGCCCTGTGCAGTGGGCGATCACTTGCTCCAGCTTGCTCCGGTAAACCGACATAAACCGCTCCAGCGACGGCTGCGTGAATTCCAGGCTGTTGTAGTCGCAGGTCATAAGCAGCCGTCCGTCTTCAACGATGCCGGAGACGTTCCAGGCATAGCTGTTTTCCGCCTCCGGGCTGACCGGCGATCCGTTATTGTAATCGGACATGCCGAAGGTCGGGTTCGTAACGTCTCCGTCGATCTGACCCAAGTAGTTGAAGCAAATATCCGGCTTGAGGTCAAAGCGCAATCCGGCCGGCTTCAGCTCCGCGGGGGTCAAATATTTCAAAATGTCGTATCCGATCCCTTTGTTCGGAACGGCGCGCAGCTGCTCTTTCGTCTCCTTGATTTGGCGCGATAGAGCCGCTTCGCTGCCGCCCTCTGCCTGCCGGAAGGCGGTCATGTCGAGGACGACCGGGTACTGCGACGTAAACCAGCCGACCGTGCGGGAAATGTCCAAGGCTTCGGCGATCTGCTCGCGTCCGTGCGACTCCAGGTTGATGCACACGTGATCGAGCCCCGCCCATTCCTGGACCGCAAGTCCGAGTGACGTCAGCAGCAAATCGTTGATTTCCGTATTGTAGGCGCGGCCCGCCTGCTTCAGGAGCAGCTCCGTCTCCGCTTCGGACAGCTCGAACTGCGCTTTGCGCAGATCGGTAAAGCGGCCCCGTCCCTCCTGCCCGCCATCGCGCGGCAGCGGCTTCGCACCGAGCGACTCCAGCTCGCGCCAATAGTCGGCCTCGCGCAGCAGCAGCGGGCTCGACGCGTAATTCTGCAGCTGCTGCGACCAGTAGACGAACGAATCCGACTTCAGCGGAAGCGCGACCCGCTCTCCGGCGGCCGCTTGGCCATAGGCGGTCTCAAGATCTTCGAGAATAACCCGCCAAGAAACCGCGTCAATAATGAGATGATGCGCGATCATCAGCAAATGGTCGCCGCCGCTGGTACGGTAATGAACGGTAACAAACAGCGGCCCTTCGGCCAGATCGATTGAGCTTTGCCGCTTCTGAGCATGGCGGGTTAACGCCAGCCGGTCATCGGCCTCGCCGGTCAAATTAATAAAATCATATGCATAAGACGTTCCGTCGTCTGGTCCGCGGTTGTATGCCGTTACGGCGCCGTCCGGGCCCGTCCGGAAGACGAAGCGCAGCGCATCGTGATGACGGACGATTGCGTCAAACGCGGCGCGTACGGCTTCCGCCTTCATCGGCTGAGGGCTGTACAGCATGACCGACTGGTTCCAATGATGCGCCTCCGTGAAGCGCTGCTCGAAGAACCAGTGCTGAATCGGCGTCAGTATGGCCTCTCCGTTTACCGGAGCTTGGTCGATGGAGCGCGAAGCGGCTTTCAGACGAGGCGCCAGCTCGCCGACCGTCGGATATTGGAACAGCTCCTTCATCTCCAGCTTCAAGCCGTGTGCGGCCAGTCTGGCCGCGACTTGAATCGCCTTGATCGAATCGCCGCCAAGCGCGAAGAAATTGTCCTCTGCCCCGACCTGTGCGGCGCCTAGCACTTCCTGCCAAATATCGGAGAGAAGCTGCTCGCGGATCGATTGCGGTGCAACGTAGGCGGCCCCGGTGGCAACGCCGACAGTCGGCTCGGGCAGCGCTTTGCGGTCGATTTTGCCGTTCGACGTCAGCGGGATGCGCTCCAGCTGAACGAAATGCGCGGGGACCATGTAATCCGGCAGCGAGCCTCGCGCAAATTCGCGCAGCTCCTGCACGGTGAGCTCGCTCTCCGCTACAAAGTAAGCGCACAGCGATTTGCCGCCTCCGGCATCGTCGCGGGCGATGACCGTCGTTTCGCGGATGCGGTCGTGGCTGAGCAGCACCGTCTCGATTTCGCCGAGCTCGATGCGGTGGCCGCGGATTTTGACCTGATGGTCGATGCGTCCCAGGTACTCCATCTCTCCGCTGGCCATGCGGCGGGCCAAGTCGCCGGACCGGTACAGCCGCTCCTCCGGATTGTACGGATTCTGCACGAAACGGGCGGCCGTCAGCTCTTCGCGGTTCAAGTAGCCGCGGGCGACGCCGTCGCCGCCGACGTACAGCTCGCCGGTGACGCCGACCGGCACCAGCTGTCCCCGCGCATCGAAAATGTAGCACGTCAGCGTCGGGATCGGCTTACCGATGTTGGAAACGTTAGTCTCGATCTCGAGCTCCGTAATTTCTTTATACGTGACATGCACGGTCGTTTCCGTAATGCCGTACATGTTGATCAGCTTCGTCTGCGGATACTTGCCGCGATAAGGCTTCAGCATGACCGGATTGAGCGCCTCGCCGCCGAAGATCACGTAGCGGACGGCAAGCTCGCTGTCCTGGCGCTGCATCTCCTCATGGATGAGAGCGTAAAACGCCGTAGGCGTTTGGTTCAGTACGGTGACCTTCTCCCGGCGCAGCAAATCGGCGAAATCCTGCGGATTTTGCGCGACATGGCGCGGTACGACGACGACCTGCCCGCCGTACAGCAGAGCGCCGTACATTTCCCACACGGAGAAGTCGAAGCAGTACGAATGGAACAGCGTCCACACGTCGCCCTCGTTAAAATCAAACTGCAGCCGATCGTTCACCAGCAGGCGAACGACGTTGCGGTGCGTGATCATGACACCCTTCGGACGGCCTGTCGTACCGGAGGTGAAAATAATATAAGCGAGATCGTTCGGCTCGTTGACGTGTGCGGGATTGCTTGTATCTCCCTGAAACAGCGCCGGATTGTCGAGCTCGAGCACGACGCCGCCGCTACCGCCGGCAAGGCCGGTATGCTCGGAAGCGGTCAGCAGCGCCTTCGGCGCGCTGTCCTCCAGCGTAAAGCGGATCCGGTCTTCCGGATAAGCCGGGTCGATCGGCACGTACGCACCGCCGGCCTTAAGGACGGCAAGCATCGCGACGACAATGTCCGCGGAGCGGTCCAGTAGCAGCGCGACGAGATCGTCGCGGCCGACCCCGGCTTGCTCGCGGAGCTTGTGCGCAAGTACGTTGGCGCGTTCATTCAGCTCGCGATATGTCAGCCGCACGGCATCGAACGATACGGCGATCCGGTCCGGCATCAGCTCCGACTGCCGCTCGAACAGCGAGACGATCGTCTCGTCTTGAGGGAAGCCGGCCTTCGTATCGTTGTAGCCGCTCAGCAGCATGCTCTTCTCGGTTTCATCCAGCATGTCAAGCTCGGCCAAGCGCCGTTCGGGGGCAGCGGCGATCGCTTGCAGCAGCTGAACGTAGTGGCGGCCGAGACGCTCTGCCGTCTCCGCACCGTACAAAGCGGTCGCATACTCGATGCTGAACAGGAAGCCATCATCCCGTTCGATGACGCCGAATGTCAAATCGAATTTGGCGATGTTATTGTTTTGCGGGAAAGCGGACAGCTTCAAAGCGTCCAGCGATAGCTCCGCTTTCTCCATATTTTGCATCAGGAACATCGTATCGAACATCGGATTCCGGCTCATATCGCGGGCGAGGCCCAGCTTCTGCACCAGCTCCTCGAACGGATAGTCCTGACGGCCGAATGCGTCGAGACAATGCTGCTTGACGGCCGCCAAATAGTCACGGAACGCCAGCTCCGGCTGCGGCTGCGACCGAAGGGCAAGCGTGCCGACGAACATGCCCGCCATGTCGCGCACATCGTCGTGGCTGCGGCCGGCGATCGGCGTGCCGACGACGAAGTCTTCCTGGCCGGTGTATTTGGAAAGTAGTACGTTATAGGCTGCGAAGAGCAGCATGAACAGCGTAGCGCCTTGCTCGGCGGCAAGCTTGCGAAGCTGCGAAGCGAGCTGAGCGTCAGCCGTAAATTCGTGCCGGGCCCCTTCGAACGACCGGACCATCGGGCGCGGGTAGTCCGTCGGCATATCGACGGCAGGCACACCGTCCGCATACAAGCCGAGCCAATAAGCCTCCTGCTCCTTCAGCCGCTCCGCATAGTCGGCTCCGGCCTGCCATACGGCATAATCCTTATATTGGATGCGCAGCTCCGGCAGCGGCTCGCCGGCATAGATCGCCGCCATATCGCGGATCAATACGCCGATGGATACGCCGTCCGCGATAATGTGATGCAGGTCGATCAGCAGCACATGCTTCTGCTCGCCGAGCCGGACGAGACCGGCACGTACAAGAGGAGCGCGTCCCAAGTCAAACGGACGGATGAATTCGCCGATGAGACGCTCCGCGCCGCTTTCGTCCGCCGCTTCCATCAGCTCCAGCTCGAGCTCGGCCGTCGGATGGATGCGCTGCACCGGCTCCTCGCCGAGCAGCTCGAACGACGTGCGCAGCGGCTCATGGCGCTCGATCAATTTGCGCAGCGCATCGCCAAGCCGCTCGATATCAAGCGGCCCTTCGAGCAGCATCGCATCCGGCATGTTATACGCCGTCCCGGCGTTCTCAAACCGGGAAATGACGAACATGCGCCGTTGACCGGACGACAGAGGATACGTGTCGCGCGGCTCGGCGGGCTCAATCGATGCGAAGCCGCCGGCTTCCTCCGGCTCCCCTTCTATATAACGGGCAATGTCCCGAATCGTCGGACGGTCGAACAGCACTTTCAGCGACACGTCGATTTGCAGCTCTTTCTGCAGGCGGGTGACGAGCGTCATCGCCCGAAGCGAATGCCCGCCCAATTCGAAGAAGTGGTCGGTCGCCCCGACCGCGTCGACCTGCAGCACCTCCTGCCAAATCGGCTGCAGCTTCGCTTCGAGCAGCGTAGCCGGCGCGGCATATTCACGCTGTGCCGCCAGTGCCCCCTCCGGCTTGGGCAGCGCCTTGCGGTCGACCTTGCCGTTCGCCGTCAGCGGCAGCCGATCCAGCTTCACAAACCATGCAGGGATCATGTAAGCCGGAAGGTCGGCGGCAAGCGAAGAGCGCAGCTCGGCTTCATCGACACGTTCGCCAGCTCCGGTTACATACGCGCACAGCTGCTTCGACCCGCTCCCGTCCACGATCGCGACAACAACCGCTTCTTTCACGGAAGCCGTCTTGCGCAGCGCCGCTTCGATCTCGCCGAGCTCGATCCGGTAGCCGCGAATTTTGACCTGGTGGTCGATCCGTTCGACGAACTCGATTTCACCGTCCGCCGTCCAGCGCGCCACGTCGCCTGTCCGGTATAAGCGTTCGCCTTCCTTGTAAGGATGCGGAACGAACGCGGCCTCCGTCAGCTCCGGGCGGTTCAAATAGCCGCGGGCAAGACCTGCCCCGGAGATGCACAGCTCGCCTGCCGCTCCAACCGGCTGCAGACGCATATCGGCGCCGACAATCCATACCTCCGTGTTGGCGATCGGCCGGCCGATCGTGAAGGACTCGCGCTGCTCGGCGTGACGCAGGAACGTCGTAATGACGCTGCTCTCCGTCGGACCGTACTCGTTCACGAGCTCAAGACCGGGATGGATGTCGCGCGCCGCAGCGACAACGCCCTCGGTAATGCTTTCCCCGCCAAGCGTTACCACTTTGAGCGTTTGCGCCTCCTCCGGCGTAATGGCGTCCAGAATCGCCTGGAACATTGCCGGAACCGTACTGACATGCGTGATACGCTCAGCCGCAATGAGCCGCTTCAGCGCGATCGGATCTTTCGCCTCCTCGTCCTTCGCGAACACGACGGCCGCGCCCGACAGCAGCGGCGTAAAGAACGTGCTGACGAAAGCGTCGAAGGCAAACGATAAGAAGACGAGTGTGCGGTCACCCGGTCCGAAGCCGTACTCTTTCCGCCGCCACAGCAGAGTGTTAGCGATGCTGCGGTGCTCAATCATTACGCCCTTCGGCTTGCCGGTCGTTCCCGACGTATAGATGATGTAGGCCAAATCCCCCGGCTGCGCATTTGAAACCAGCTCCGACGCGTCGGCTGCAAAGGACTGCTCGCTGCCGAGATCGATGACCGGCACGCCGCAGTCGTCCGCAAGGCCGTTCTCCGCCAGCACCAGACAAGCGCCGCTGTCCTCAAGCATGAACCGGATCCGGTCGGCGGGAGCCTCGGGATCGATCGGCAAATAAGCGGCGCCAGCCTTCAAGGCGGCAAGCAGGGCAATCGCCATACGCGCCGATCGCCGCGCGATCACCGCCACGACCCGGCCGGAGGCACCACGATCCAGAAGCGAACGGGCAAGACGATTCGCCGACTCGTTCAGCTGCCTGTAGGTCAGCTGCTCACTACCCGCAGCGACGGCCGGCAGATCCGGAGTTTGGCGCACTTGCTCCTCAAACAGAACGTGCACAAGTGCAGCAGGGGCTCCATTGTCCGAGCTTGTTGCGTTGAACCGCCCGATCAGCTCCTGCCGCTCCGCTTCGGTGACGATCTCCAGCTCCTCGATGCCGACGGCAGGGTTGTCGAGAATTTGCTCGATCAGCGTACGCAGATGGCCTTCCACCCGGCTGACGACGCCGCTGTCGAACCGATTCGCGTTATAGCTCAGCTTCACGAACAGGTCTTCGCCCGGGGCAACGATCACGTTCAGATCGTAGTTCGTCTGCTCGAAGACGCGTTCCACCTGTGTCTGGAAGCCGATCGTCTCCTCCGCGCTCTGTCCCTCAACCTCTTTGCCGAGCGGATAATTTTCGAAAATGATAATGTGATCCAGCAGCGCCTGCTTCAGCTCCGACCGGTTCTGCACTTCATAAAGCGGCAGATAGCTGTGCGCCTCGGTATCGACGGCTGACTGTTGAATCGACTTGGCCAGCTGCGCGAACGACATGCCGCCGTCCATCCGTACGCGAACAGGCACCGTATTGATGAACAATCCGACCATTTGCTCAATGCCGGGCACTTCGGAAGGACGCCCCGATACGACCGAACCGAAGACGACGTCGCCGGTCCGGTTATATTTGGCAAGCAGCACGGCCCACACGCCTTGGAACAAGCTGTTCAGCGTAGCGCCGCAGCCTCTCGCCATACGGGTCAGCTTCTCGGTCGTCGCCTCGTCGATGACGAATTCGAGCTGCTCCTGACGGTACTCGCCGGACGACGCCGAAGCGCCGTCCTTGCGCCCCGGCAGCGTCGTCTGCGTATCGAAGCCGGCAAGCGCCGACTCCCAATACGCAAGCGATTGTTCCTTGTTCCGCTTCTCCAGCCATTTTACATAATCCCCGAAAGGATATATCGTTTGTGCCGAAACCGGCCGATTCGCGCGCAGGTCGGCGTACACCTGGAACAAGCGCTGAATGATGACGCCGAAGCCCCAACCGTCCATCAGGATATGATGATGGCTCCAAACGAGACGGAACGAACGGTCCTCAAGCTGGAACAGGGCGACCCGCAGCAGCACGTCCTTCGCCAGATGAAAGCCGCGCTTGCGATTGTCGTCGTTGTACGCATCGATGCGCCGTTCTTGCTCATCGCCCGCCATCTCGCGCAAATCCTCGACATGCAGCTTGACCGGACGCTCGTGGAATACGACTTGCCGCGGACGCTGCAAATTTTGATGCGCGAACGCCGTCCGCAAAATATCGAACTCCTCGACGACCCGGTTCAAGCTCCGCTCGAACCATTCCGGCCGAACGTCTCCGTGCAGCGTCGCCACCATCTGCGTAAAATAGGCGCTCGATTCCGAATCCATTAAGGCGTGAAACAGCATGCCTTCCTGCATGGGAGTCAGAGGGTATACTTTTTGAATCGCATCCGCTTTTTTCATCGTTCACCTCGCGCGAAGTTGGCCTTGATTATTTACAGTTCTATCGATTCGAGCAAGCTGTCCAGCTCTTCGAGGGTCAGATCGTCATCGCCCAAATCGCTCGGCGTCAGCTCCGACGTCTCTTGGCGTAGGCAGTGCCCGATGACGTCCAGCAGACGGGCCATGAAGCGCTCGATCAGCGCTTCCGCCGTCGAAGCCTCATACTCCAATCCGTTGTAATGGAGCGCCAGCTTCAGTACGCCGTCCGCAACGATTCCGGTGACGTCCAGCGGCGCCGGACGCTCCGATTCTAAGCTGAACGGCAAGCCTGCATCGTACGCGGAAGGCCGCATAGCTCCGTCGCCGTCTTCGCTATTGCCGCTGCGGCTGTCGAATTGCCCCAAGTAGTTAAAGGAGATTTCCGGAGTCAGCTCCATGCCTTCCAGCTCACGCGTCATATACTTCAAAATCCCGTAGCCGACGCCCTTGTTCGGAATACGCCGCAGCGATTCCTTGGTCAGCTTGATCGTATACCCGAGATCGTCCGTTTTCTCCATATCGAGGACGACCGGATACTGGGACGTAAACCAGCCGACGGTTCGCGTAATGTCCACCTGCTCGGTAAACGGCTCGCGGCCGTGTCCCTCCAGATTGACGGCATGCAGCGCGCTTCCGCTCCAATCCTTCAGGGCAAGCCCCAACGCGGTCATGAGCAAGTCGTTGATTTCCGTCCGGTACGCGGTATTCGCATCCTTCAGCAGCTGGTCCGTCGCTTCCGAAGACAGCTGCCGCTCGATCGAACGCATATGCTTGACGAGATTGCAGCCCGCGGCATGATCCTTCGGCAGAGCGGCGACCGGCCGGTCGCTCAGCTTGCTCCAATATTCCGCTTCTTGCCGCAGTCTGTCGCTCGCCGCATACTCAGCCAGCTGCTGAGCCCAGTAACGGTACGAATCGGTCTTGGCCGGCAGCGCGATATCTTCAGCTGGCTTGCCTTCTTCCGCTTGTCTGTAGGCGTCCGCGAAATCCTCGAACAGAATGCGCCACGAGACGCCGTCGACAACCAGATGATGAATTGCGATCAGCAGGTGGTCGCCTTCTTCGGTCCGGAATAGACCGAGCTTGACGAGCGGCCCGTGCGCCAAATCCATATCTTCTTGAATTGCCGCAGAATGCCGTGCGATCGATTGCCGCACTTGTTCCTCGGAACGGCCGTGAAGCTCAATAACGTCCAGTGTAAAATGCTCCCCTTCGGCAGCGCCCGCATTGATTTGCCGTACAACGCCTTCGTGCATCGCGAATCTCATCCGCAGCGCATCATGATGCTCGGTGAGCTTGCGGAAAGCTTGACGCAGCGACGCTTCGCTCAGCGGACTCTTGCTGTAGATGAGCTCCGCTTGATTCCAATAGTGCATATCCGTAAACTGCCGTTCGAAGAACCAGCGCTGAATCGGCGTAAGCGGTGCTTCGCCTTCGACCGGCCCCTGCTCGATCGTCCGCTGGGCGGCCTGCAGCCTCGGACTCAGCTCGGCGATCGTCGGGTAGCGGAACAAGTCGCGGACCTCGAGACGCAGACCGTATTTGTTCAGCCTGGCCGCAACCTGAATCGCTTTGATCGAGTCGCCGCCAAGGTGGAAGAAATGGTCCTGCGTACCGATCCGCTCGATGCCGAGCACATCCTGCCAGATCCCGGCAAGCACGTGCTCGCGTTCGCTGGCCGGCGCTTCGTACGCCGCTGCGTCCGTCACACTGCCGCGGTCCGGCGCCGGCAAAGCCCGGCGGTCCACCTTGCCGTTCGGCGTTACCGGCAAACGCTCCAGCTGAACAATGAACGCCGGCACCATGTATTCCGGAAGAACGGAGCCAAGCGATGCCTTAACAGCTGCAGCATCGACTTGCCCGTCGGCGGTCACGTAAGCACACAAGTATTTCTGCTGGCGATGATCGTCCAATGCGAGTACGACCGCTTCTTTTACTCCTGTCTGGCGAAGCAGTGCGCCTTCAATCTCGCCCAGCTCGATCCGGTAGCCGCGCACCTTTACCTGGTGGTCGATACGGCCGATATAGTCGATCCGGCCGTCCGGGAGCCAGCGTGCGGCATCGCCGGTCCGGTACATCCGGGCTTCCGGCTCGAACGGATTGCGGACGAACCGTTCCGCCGTCATGTCCGGCAGCTGCGCATAGCCGCGGGCCAGGCCGCTGCCGGCAATGCACAGCTCTCCGGCTACGCCGACCGGAGCCGGCTGTCCGTCCGCGCCGAGAATGTAAATGTTCGTGCCTTGAATCGGACGGCCGATCGTAATGGTGCCGTCAGGCTGCAGGTCGCGTTCGATCGTCGCCACAACGCTGCTTTCCGTCGGTCCGTACTCGTTGACGATTTCCACGCCGGCGCGAACCGCTTTGCTCAGGGCAACCACATTATTCGTTACTTTCTCGCCTGCCAGCGTAACGATCCGCAGCGAAGCCGCATCCTGCTCGCTCATGCACTCCAGCACACCCGCATACAAGCTCGGTACGGAGATGAAATGCGTAACGCCATGACGGACGATGCTGTCCTTGATCGACACCGGGTTCTTCGCGTCGTCTTCGCCTAACAGGACGACGGTGGAGCCGGCCACAATCGGCGTGTAGAACGATGTAACGAAGCCGTCGAAGGCAAACGAGAACAGCTGCAGCACGCTGTCTGCCGTCGTTAAGCCGTATTCTTCCTTACGCCACCAAATATTGCGGGCGATGCTGCGGTGCTCGATCATAACGCCCTTCGGCTTGCCGGTCGTACCCGACGTATAGATGATATAAGCCAGGTGATCCGGACCGCTTGCCGGCGCAAGATCGGCTCCATCTCCCGCATACAGAGACTCGTCGGCCAAATCCAGCCAGATCGCCGTCGATTCGGCATCGGCCGGGATCAGCTCCGCTTGCGCCAGCACGAATTCCGCTTCGCTGTTGTCCAGCATGTACGCGATGCGATCGGCCGGGTAAGCCGGATCGATCGGCATATACGCGCCGCCTGCCTTCAGCACGGCCAGCATGCCGACGATCATGTCGAACGAACGGTGCGCCATGACGCCCACGACGCATTCCGGCTTCACGCCGCGGTCCCGAAGCGTTCTGGCGAGCCGGTTCGCTCGCTCGTTCAGCTGTCCGTACGTCATCCGCTCCGAACCAAGCGCGAGCGCCGTTTGCTCCGGCACCGCCGCCGCCTGCAGCTCGAACAATCCGTGCAGCGTTTCGGACGGCGTGTCGATCGTACCGGTCGCATTGAAATCGTTCAGCAGCTGCTGCTTTTCCTGAGGGCTAAGCATATCGATTTCGGCTAGCGCCCGCGTCGGATCCGATACCGCCTCCCGCAGCAGCTGTACGTAGTGGCCGGCCATTCTGGCCATCGTTTCTGCGCGGAACAACGCCGTACTGTACTCCCAGCTCAGCGCCAGCCTTCCTTCTTCCTCAATCGCCATCAGCGTCAGATCGAACTTCGAGACGGCGTTTTCGTAGTCGTACGGCTGTACGGTCAGACCATCCAGCACGACCGCTTCACGGTCCATATTTTGCAAAATGAATACCGTATCGAACAACGGGTTCCGGCTCAAATCGCGATGAAGCTGCAGCTTCTCGACCAGCGTCTCGAACGGATAATCCTGATGCTCGTAAGCTTCGTAGGCTCCCCGTTTGACTTCCTCCAGGAACTCAAGGAACGTCTTGCCGCTTTCCGGACGGCTGCGCATCGGCAGCGTATTGACGAACATGCCGATCAGGTTGAGCGTATCGGCATGCGTACGCCCGGAAATCGGCGTACCGACGACGACATCGGTTTGGTTCGTATATTTCGATAGCAGCACCTTGTAAACCGCTAGCAGCACCATAAACAGCGTCGAACCTGTATCGGCAGCGAGTTTGTTCAAACAGCGCAGCAGCTCCGCATCGGCGCCGAAGGCGTAATACGCGCCCTCCAGACTGCGGACGGCCGGTCGCGGCGCGTCGGTCGACAAGTCCAGCACTGGCAGCTCGTCGCCGAAACGGTCCAGCCAGAACGCTTCGTGTTTGCGCATCGTTTCGGATTGGAACAGCTGCTGCTGCCATACGGCGAAGTCCTTATACTGCACTTCAAGCTCTCCGAGCGCGTCGCCGCGGTACAGCTGCACGAATTCACGGATGAGCACGCTCATCGACACACCGTCGGATACGATATGGTGCATATCGAACAGCAAGAGGTGCTCCTCAGCCCGGTCGGTCAGACGGATGGCACCGACGCGCAGCAGCGGCGCCTGTGCGAGGTCGAACGGTCTAACGAACTGCTCGATCAGCTGAAGCGCGTCAGCTTCGGACGATTCCATCCATTCGAACGTCAGCTCCGCATCGGCATGTACCCGCTGCATCGGCTGTGCATCCACTGAATGGAACGATGTGCGCAGCGATTCGTGGCGGCGGATCAGCCGGACGAATACCGACTCCAGCTTGCCGCGATCCAGCGTACCGGTCAGGCGCAGAACGCCCGGCATATTGTATCCGGTGCCCGCTCCTTCCAGCTGATCGAGAACGAACAGCCTCATCTGGGCGGAAGAAAGCGGGTAGTACTCCGCTTCAGGTGCAGGGCGCAGAGAGAGATCTCCTGCCGCCGCCGCTGCGGATCGGATGTATGCGGCCAGGTCGCGAATCGTCGCCGTTTCGAATACTGTGCGAAGCGGCACCTCCACCTGGAACTCCCGGTACAGCTGCGATACGAGCATCATTGCCTTCAGCGAATGGCCGCCGAGCGCGAAGAAATTGTCCGTCATGCCGACTCGTTCAGCGGCCATAACGTCACGCAGCAGCTCTTCGAGCAATCCGGCCAGCTTCGCCTCAAGCTCGTCTTCCGGAGGAGCGTAATCGCGCTGTCCCATCAGCTCCGGATCCGGAGCCGGCAGCGCCTTCGTGTCGAGCTTACCGTTCGGAGTTAGCGGAAGCTTCTCCAGCACGATGAAATAGGAAGGGATCATGTAAGCCGGCAGCTGGCGCGCCAATCTCGACTGCAGGTCTTGCGGCACAACCGCTCCAGCCTCCATGACAAGGTACGCGCTCAAGTACGTGCCGCTGCTGCTATAGTCGCTGCGAGCCAGTACAACGGCTTCTTTCACTTCATCCTGCTGCAGCAAACTTGCCTCAATTTCCCCGAGCTCGATCCGATAGCCGCGGATTTTCACCTGGTGGTCGACACGTCCGACAAAATCGATCGTCCCGTCCTGCAGCCAGCGGGCCAAGTCGCCGGTACGGTACATCAGCTCGCCCGGCTCCCACGGACAAGGCACGAATTTGTCCGCCGTCAGCTCCGGCTGATTCAGATACCCTCTGGCAAGACCGCGACCTGCGATGCACAGCTCGCCGCGGACTCCGATCGGCTGCAGCTGCATCGAGCTGTCCACGATGTATACGCGCGTATTCGCAATCGGCGAGCCGATCGTCACCGGCTTGCCGGCGTCAAGACCGCTCAAGATCGTCGTAACGACGCTGCTTTCCGTCGGACCGTATTCATTATGCAGCTTCAGCTGAGGATTGAGCGCCGCACTTTTGGCGATCAATGCCGGAGGTACCTTCTCCCCGCCAAGCGTCACCGCCTTGAGCGGCTGCGCCTCTTCCGGGCTGAGCATATCGAGCAGTGCGCCGTATAAGCTCGGCACCGCGCTGAAATGTGTAATTCGTTCCGTCGCAACGTACCGCTTCAGCGCTACCGGATCTTTGGCTTCATCGTCGCGGACGATTACCGAAGCCGCGCCGGCCGCCATCGGAGCGAAGAAGCTGCCGACGAAGGCGTCGAAGGCGTAGGACAGCAGCTGCAATACCCGGTCGCCCGGAGCAAAGCCGTACTCGTCACAGCGCCAAACGATCGTATTGACGATGCTGCGGTGCTCGATCATAACGCCCTTCGGGCGCCCCGTCGTTCCCGACGTGTAGATGACATAGGCAAGGTCCGCCGGCCTGTTGATATGCTCAAGATCAGCGCCGTCTCCGGTGTAGGAATCCGCGTCGTCCAGCCTGAACGTGATGCCGCCGAACGTCGCCGCCGAGCTAATCCCGGTTTGCGTAAGCAATATATCCGCTCTGCTGTCCGCCAGCATATACTCGATCCGCTCCTGCGGATAATCAGGATCGATCGGCACATAGGCCGCTCCGGACTTTAGCACCGCCAGCAGCGCGACCGCCATATCGGCGGAGCGGTTCGCCAGTACGGCCACGATCCGTTCCGGACCGGCGCCGTTCGTGCGGAGCGTGGTCGCAAGACGGTTCGCACGCTCGTTCCATTCCCGGTAGGTCAGCGTCATACCGCCGAAGACGATCGCCGGGAGCTCCGGCGCGAGGCGCACGCGCTCCTCGATGAGCCCGTGCAGCAGCTCCGTGGCTGGCGGCACCGTTGCCGTTTGATTGAAGGAGACGGTCAGCTGGCGTACCTCTTCTTCCGACAGCAGGCTCAGCGAGGCAATGCTCGCGTCAGGCTGCCCGGTTACGGCCCGGATAAGCTGCATAAGCTGGCGGGACATACGGGCTACTGTCGCTTTGCCGAACAGCTTTGTCGCGTATTCGAGCACAAATTCGATGCCTTCCTCCGTCTCCGTTGCCTCAAGCGTCAAATCGAACTTCGTCATAACCTGCTCGGTTTCGAACGGGCGGAACGTGACGCCTTCCAGCTGGAACGGCTGTTCATCGGTATTTTGCAAAATAAACATCGTGTCGAACACCGGATTGCGGCTCAGATCGCGCGTGACGCCCAGCTTCTCCACCAGCAGCTCGAACGGATAATCTTGATGCTCGTATGCGCCGAGCAGACGGCCTTTCACAACGGCAAGCAATTCACGGAACGTCATCCGTTCATCCATCTGCGTGCGAATCGCAAGCGTGTTGACGAACATCCCGACGATGCCGCCCAAATCCGCATGCGACCGCCCTGCCGTCGGCGTGCCGACAATCAGGTCCGTTTGACCGCTGTATTTGGACAGCAATACGTTATAGACGGACAGAAGCACCATGTACAGCGTCGTTCCGGTATCGGCCGCGAGGCGATTCAGCTGATCGCGCAGCTCCGAGCCCGTACCGAACGAAAGACGCGCTCCTTCGAAGCTTTGAATCGACGGCCGCGGGTAATCGGTCGGCAGGTCCAGCACCGGCAAGTCTTCTGACAGCTGCTCCAGCCAGTACGCTTCCTGCTTCCGCAAATAGTCCGATGTGAACAAACCGTTCTGCCAAGCTGCAAAATCTTTGTACTGCACGCTCAGCTCAGGCAGCTCGGCATCGGCGTACAAGGCGGCGAATTCGTTCACGATAATGCTCATCGATACGCCGTCGGAAACGATATGATGCATATCGAACAGGAACAGGTGCCGGTCTTCCGCGAGCTTCACCAGCCCTACACGGAGGAGCGGCGCACGGCTAAGGTCGAACGGGCGAACGAACTCGTCGGCCAGACGCTCCAGCTGTGCCGGATCGGCGTCATAACCTTCCGCAACCTCCAGCTGGAATGAAGTATCCGGATGCACACGCTGTACCGGTTCCCCATTTTCCATATGGAACGATGTGCGCAGCGACTCATGGCGGCGGATCAGCGCCCGGAAGGCCGCTTCCACCTTCGACGGATTTACAGGTCCTTCCAGCAGCATGGAATCCGGCATGTTGTAGCTCGTTCCTGCGCCTTCGATTTGATTCAAAATATACAGTCGCTTCTGTGCCGACGACAGCTCATACGATTCGCGGGCTTCGATCGGCAGAATCGCGGCGAATGGAGCAGCGGCTCCCGTCTCCTCGTCGATGAACCGCGCCATTTGCGCTGCAGTCGGCGCTTCGAAGACGAGTCGCAGCGGCAGCGCCACGCCAAACGCCTTGTGTACGTGCGATACGAGTGACATGGCCTTCAACGAATGCCCGCCCAGCTGGAAGAAATCGTCGTTTACACCGATGCCTGTCGTACCCAACACCGCTTCCAGCACCTCGACGAGCCGCTTTTCCGTTTCCGTTGCCGGCGCGGCATAGGCCGTCGCCTTCAGCTGAAGTCCCGCCGGCTCCGGCAGCGCTCTGCGGTCGATTTTCCCGTTCGGTGTCAGCGGCATCCGCTCCAGTACGACCAGATGAGACGGCACCATGTAGGACGGCAGCGCCTCCGCCAAATGCGCCTGCAGCTCTTGGAACGTCGGCTGTCTGGCTGCAACGATATACGCGCACAAATATTTGTCGGCATCGGCACCCTCCCGTGCGACGACAACCGCTTCGCGGATGTCCGGATGCTGCAGCAGCCGCGCTTCGATTTCACCGAGCTCGATCCGGTAGCCGCGCACCTTCACTTGATGGTCGTCCCGGCCGAGGAACAGCATGTTTCCGTCCGGCATCCACTTCGCCAGGTCACCGGTCCGGTACAGACGATCCCCTTCGATATACGGGTTCGCAATAAATTTGTCGGCCGTCAGCTCTTCCCGGCCCCAATAGCCGCGGGCGACGCCGGCCCCGCCGATGTGCAGCTCGCCGGCAATGCCGATCGGCGCCAGCTTGCCTGCCGTGTCAAGCACATAGTAGGCCATGTTCGGCAATGGCTTGCCGATCGGCGTGCTGCCCGCCGCTGGCAGCGCGTCGACCGATTCCTCGTAATAGCTCGAATCGATCGCCGCCTCTGTCACCCCATAGCTGTTAATGATCCGCATTTGCCCGCCGAAGCGGTTCAGCAGCTTGCGGAACTCCTCGACAGGACAGCTGTCCGAGCCGAGAATCAGCAATCTCAGGAAGGAAACATCCAAGCCTTGCTCATATATGTGCTGCATGAGCGGCGCAATCAGCGCAGGCGTCGATTCGAAAATATTGATTTCGCAGCTGCGGATAAGCTCATACAGCGATACGGGGTCGAGCTTCACATCGTTCGGACAAACGATCAGCTGGCCGCCGTTCAAGAGCGCGCGTGCCATATCGCCGGCGAACACGTCGAACGAGAAGCTGGCCATCTGCAGCAGCCGTACCGGGAACTTCTCCAGCTCGTACTGCTCCTTCCAGGCATACGCCACGTTCATGTACTGACGATGCTCGATCATGACGCCCTTCGGCTTGCCGGTCGTCCCCGACGTATAGATGATATAGGCCAAGTGATGAGGAGCAGCCTCATCGCCCGCCGTTACGTTCTCTTCAGCCTCTCCGGCTGCGAGCGCATCCTCCAGAACAACGATGTCGCCCTGGAAGGTAGCGGCGGGAAGCAGTGCGCGCTCCGTAACGAGCCACGAGCTCCGGCTGTCCTCCAGCAAATATTCGATCCGGTCGCGCGGATATTCCGGGTCGATCGGCAAGTAGGCGCCCCCGGCCTTCATGACCGCAAGAGCAGCCGTAATCATCTCGACGGAACGGCCGATCATCACGCCGACGATCCGATCCGGCCCAACTCCCTTGCTGCGGAGCACATGAGCCAGCGCATTGGCGCGGCGGTTCAGCTCTTCATAAGTCAGCGTAACGCCGCCTGCCGTCACCGCAGCCAGATTCGGCGTACGCGCCGCCTGCGCTTCGAAGGCGCGATGGAACGTCGCATCCTGCGGGTAAGACCGCTTCGTATCGTTAAACTCGACGAGGAGACGGCGCTTCTCTTTTTCCGTCAGCATGTCGATGTCCATTAACCTCAGCTGCGGATCGGCTGCGACCGCTTCAAGCAGCTGGACATAATGCTCGGCCACGCTTTCCGCCGTGGCCCGGCTGAACAGCTTCGTCGCATATTCCAGTTCGAACGTCAAGTGCGTTTCCGACTCGTAGGCGTCCAGCGACAGGTCGAACTTCGCCGTCTTGTTATCCAAGGCGCAAGGCGAGAAGACAAGACCGTCGAAAGCCATTTCCGCCTGCGCGGCCGCCTGATGGCTGAACATCACATCAAACAGCGGATTGCGGCTCAAATCACGCCGGATCGCCAGCTTGTCGATCAGCTGCTCAAACGGATATTCCTGATGCTCCAGCGCTTCAAGCGAAAGCTCTCGCACCTGCAGCAGCAAGTCGCGGAAGCTCATGCCGGCCTCCGGGCGGGCACGGAGCGCGAGCGTTCCGACGAACATGCCGATCAGCTGCTGAACGGCTGCGCTCGTACGTCCCGCCACCGGTGTGCCGACGACGATATCGGATTGGCCGGAATATTTGTGCAGGAGCGCATAGAAGGCAGCTAACAGAACCATGTAGGTCGTTGTACCGGTTGCGGCGCCAATCCGCTGCAGCTTCCCGAACAGCTCCGGCGAGGCCGAGAAGGAGATGCGGTCGCCATCGAAGCTTTGCACGGCAGGTCTCGCATAATCGGTCGGCAGCATCAGCACCGGGATGTCTCCGGAAAGCCGGTCGAGCCAATACGCTTCCATCGCCTCCATGCGCAACGATTGCATACGGTCGTTCGACCAAATCGCATAATCGGTATATTGTACCGGCAGCTCCGGAAGCGCCAAACCGCGGTACAGCATCGCAAACTCTTCGAGCAGGATGCGAATCGACGAGCCGTCCGTGACGATATGGTGCATATCGACCATGAGCAAGCACCGCTGCCCGCCAACCTTCGCCAAGCCCACACGCAACAGCGGAGCGGCGGCAAGATCGAACGGACGGACAAAGTCAGCCAGCGCACGAACCGCTTCGTTCTCATCGCATTCCCGGTATTCGATGGCGAACGGGATATCCCGCTCTTCATGCACGACCTGCACGGCCTCCCCGTCGATCGCCGTAAACGAGGTGCGCAGCGATGCATGGCGGCGGATCAGCTCGCGGAACGCAGCTTCCAGACGTGCCGTGTCCACCGTCCCCGAGATCCACATCGCGTCAGGCATGTTGTAGCTCGTGCTTTCGTTCCCCTCAAATTGCTGTAAAATGTAAATCCGTTTCTGTGCCGACGATAACGGATAATAATCCCGCTTCGCTTCGCTTCGGATCGGCGCATCGGCAGTCTGCTGTCCGCTGCCGGCCAATGCAGCTTCGATATAAGCGCTCATCGCTTCGACGGTCGGCGTCTCGAACAGCGTGCGCAGCGGCACGTCGACGCCGAATTGCGCATTCGTCTTCGCCAGCAGCGACATCGCCTTCAGCGAATGACCGCCGAGCTCGAAGAAGTGATCGAGCGCACCGACGCGCTGCACCTGCAGCGCGTCCTGCCAGAGCTGCGCTACCGCCTTCTCCAGCGCTGTCCGGGGCTCAACGTATTCGGCTGTGCCGATCGCCGCCGTCATCGACAGCTCCGGCAGCGCCTTGCGGTTCACTTTCCCGTTCGGTGTCAGCGGCATGTCGGCAAGCTCGATGAAGTAAGAAGGCACCATGTACGCCGGGAGCCGGTCCGCCATAAATTTACGCAGCTCCGATGCCGCCTCCGGCGTTTCGGTAACCACATACGCGCACAAATATTTGTTGCCCTGGGCATCGGTACGGTCGATCACGGCGGACTGCTTCATCTGCGGGTGAAGCGCCAATACCGCCTCCAGCTCGCCGAGCTCGATCCGGTAGCCGCGCACCTTCACCTGATAATCGCTGCGTCCGATGTATTCCAGGCTGCCGTCCGGAAGCCAGCGGGCCAGGTCGCCGGTCCGGTACAGCTTCGTCCCCGGCCGGAACGGATTCGGAGCGAACTTCTCCGCGGTCAGTTCCTCGCGGTCCTTGTAGCCGCGCGCCAAGCCGTCGCCGGCGATCACCAGCTCGCCCGGCACGCCGACCGGCAGAAGCTGCAGCCGTTCGTTCACGATATACACTTGCGTATTCAGAATCGGATACCCGATATTGATATGCTCTTCGTCCGTCAAGTCCTTAACCATGGACCAGACCGTCGTTTCCGTAGGGCCGTACATATTGTAGATGCGGGCGCGGGTCGCCCGCTTCAGGTCGGCGAGCAGCAGACGAGGGAACGCCTCGCCGCCGACGAGAACGGCGCGCAGCCCCGCCAAGCATGCCAGTCCTTCTGCGCTGTCGCGAATCAGCTGCATACGCGACGGTGTCGTCTGCATGACATCGATGCGTTCGCGGCGCACAAGCTGGGCCAGCAGCTGCGGATCCCGCTGCTCGGCTTCCGACGCCATGACGACGCGTAAACCGAAGCTTAATGCATACAGCGTCTCCAATACGAAAATATCAAACGAAATCGTCGTCAAACAAAGCATAGAAACGCCCGGCTCGAACTCAAACGTACGCTGCATCGCATGAATGAAATTGTTGACCGTACGGTGCTCCAGCATGACGCCCTTCGGCCTTCCCGTCGAACCCGACGTATAAATCACATATGCCAAGTGACCGGCTTGAGAAGCCTCCTCCAGCTGCGATGCATCGTCCGCATACGAACCCGGATCATCCACATAAACGATTGGACGGCTATAATCGGCCGCGCCTTCCAGCGCCCTGCATGTGAGCAGCACCTGAGCGTCGCTGTCCTCCAGCATCAGCGCAATCCGGTCGGCGGGATATTCCGGATCGATCGGCACGTAGGCTCCGCCTGCTTTAAGTACGGCCAGCAGGGCGACGAGCATCCGCTCGCTGCGCGGCAGCATCAGCCCGACGAGACGATCCGCACCGACTCCATACGCTCTCAGCTTGCGGGCCAGCCGGTTAGCCTGCCCGTTAAGCTCCGCATAAGTCAAGCTGGCGTCGCCAAAGGCGACCGCAATGGCATCGGGTGTACGCTCCGCTTGTTCTTCAATGAGACGATGCACGGTTTTATCTTGAGGGTATTCGCCGGCCGTCGCATTGAAGCTTTCCACAATTTGCCGCTTCTCCTGCTCCGTCATCAACTCGACGGCGCCCAGCTCTACCGTCGGATCAGCCGTCACCGAGCGGAGCACTTCCACGTAGTGGTTCAGCATCCGTTCGGCGCTCTCCCTGCGGAACAGCTTCGTGCAATATTCCAACACGAGATGCAGGCCTTGCTCTGTCTCTCTAACGTCCAGCGACAGATCCGCCTTGGCGATCTTCTCCTGAACCGGATACGGGGTGCAGTTCACACCTGCAAACTCCAGCTTCTCCATCTCGATATTGTTCAAGCTGAACATCGTATCGAACAACGGATTGCGGCTAAGATCGCGGCGGACGTTGAGCTTCTCGAGCAAGTCCTCGAACGGGACCTGCTGATGCTCGAACGCCAGCAGCGTACGCTCCTTGACCTGCTCCAAGAACGCCTGGAAGGTCAATCCGCTTTCCGGCTGGCTGCGAATCGGCAGCGTATTGACGAACATGCCGACGATGCCGGCGGTTTCTTCACCCGGACGGCCGGCTACCGGAGTACCGACGATAATGTCCTCCTGACGCGAATAACGAGCAAGCAGCACTTGATATGCGGCGAGCATCACCATATACAGCGTCGCTCCGCTTTGTGCGGCAAGACGGTTCAGGGCGGCACGCAATTCGTCGTCAATGCCTGCCGTCAGCATATCGCCTTCGAAGCTTTGCACCGGCGGGCGCTGGTAATCATAAGGCAGCTCGAGCACCGGAAGCTCGCCGGACAGCATCTCCGCCCAAACCCGCTCCTGATTGCGGCAGTCATCGGAAGTCGTCCAGCTTCGCTGCCATACGGCATAATCCTTGTACTGCAGCTCAAGCGGCGGCAGCGTTTCACCGGCATACAGACGCATCAGCTCACTGACAATCAGAGCGATGGAGATGCCGTCGGACACGATATGATGCATATCGACCAGCAGCACATGCCGATTCGTCCGATCGGTAACCTTGACTAAGCCGACTCTGATGAGCGGCGCTTGGCCAAGATCGAACGGGCGTACGAAGCGGTCGATCGCTACGTTGACAAGCTCTTCGCTCGTCTCGCCGATTTCAAGAGCAAATTCGGCCTCATCCCGAACAAGCTGCCGCGGCTCGCCGTCAACCAGCTTGAACGAGGTCCGCAGCGACTCATGACGCTGAATCAAGCTGACAAAAGCACGCTGCAGCCGTACGGCGTCTATCGCTCCTTCCAGCATCATCGCCGCAGGTATGTTGTAAGCCGTTCCTGCCCCTTCCAGCCGATCGAGCACGAACAAGCGCTTCTGAGCGGAAGATAGCGGATATGCAGCCTGAACCGCCGCAGGACGAATTTTATTATCGGTAAGCGGCGCTTCTCCGCCGCCGATATTGGAAGCCTCCGCTGCCGTCGCTCGAGCTTCCGTCTTCTCCCGTTCGCGCGGAGCGGCGGTTCCGGACTTCTCGTCAATGCGAGCGGCCAGCTCTGCGATCGTAGAGTTTTTAAAAATCGTTCGCAGCGGAATTTTTGTCTTGAATTCCTTCAAGATTCGTGCGGCCAGAGTCGCCGCGCTAAGCGAGTGACCGCCGCTGCGGAAGAAGTCGTCGTGAGGGCCGAGCTCGGCCGTACCGAGAATCTCTTTCCAGATGGCGGCAAGCCGCTTTTCCGTTTCCGTAAGCGAAACCGAATGGCCGGCTTCAACAGCCGCCGGAGCTGCAAGCGGAGCCGAAAGCAAATCGACGGCTAGCTTGCCGTCCGCCGTCAACGGCAAACGCTCTAAGCGTACCCATACCGCCGGTACGAGGTGCGCCGGCAAGCGCTCCGCCAATCGGTCGCGCAGGTCGGCTTCATCCAAATCCGTTTCACCGACATAGTAAGCCGATAACGACATTCCCTGCCCGTCTTGAGCGGCAAGCACCACTGCATCCGCAACACCCGGAACGTCCGCCAACGCCGCCTCGACGGCGCCCAAGTCTACAACACAGCTGCGATCGTACACCAGCTGACCGACATCGCCTAGCACGTAAATTTCTCCGAGTGCCGAACGCTTCGCCCATACACCGGTTCGATACAAACGGGTTTCCCCGGTGAACGGGTTCGTAACGAAACGCTGCTCCGTCAGCTCCGGACGATTCCAATATCCCGTTCCTACCGTGTCGCCGCCGAGTACCAGCTCGCCGGCGACTCCATAAGGCACAAGCTGCGCATTCCGGTCCACTACGAAAATGGCGGACGACGATTGCCGTATTTCAGCAATAGCATCGCCGAAGCCCGAATAAGCGACGCAGCCGCACGCCTCCGGAAGTCCATACAGCGCCGTTACCTTGATGCCGGCAAAGCGCCCTGCCGAGGCGCGCAGCTTGAACGGCCGGACCGGCTCGCCGCCAACCAGCACGTTACGAAGACGCAACCCGCTTTCGGCTCCATTCGGCGCTTCCAAGCGGACGAGCTCCCGCCATTCCGACGGCGTCAAGCAGACGACCGTTACGGCTTCGGCAGCGAGCAGCGCAAGAATCGACTCCGCAGTCCGGTTCAACGCGAGCGTTGGTGCGAGAACCAGCTTGCCTCCCGTCAGCAGAGCGCCGAACCATTCCCACAGCGAAAGCTCAAAGTCCGGCTTATGCAGAACCGTCCAGACGTCATCCGCACCGAACGTAATGGAACCTTCATCCATCCGTAGCCGTGCCAAAACTTGACGATGAGTCAGCATCAAGCCGGCAAAATCACGGCCTTGTGCTCCGTACATCAACAAGGCGGCATCGTCAGGGTTGCCGATCGCAGGCAGTGAGCCGCCGTCGGCAGCAAACATATCCTCGTTGCGTAAATCGACCGCGATACCGAAGAACGCATCTGCATGGACCGCCGCCTCTATGCCTTTACCGAGCACCGCTTGAGCGCCGCAATCTTGAAGCACGCTGCTCACAAAGTCGGCTGACGACGATGCGGCTATCGGCGCCGCGATCAATCCCGCCTTCAGAATCGCAAGCAGACCGATGAATGTCTCCGCTGACTCGTCGGCAAGCAGAACGGCGACGCCGCCATGCCCCGGCACATGGTTGCTTAACGTCTTGGCCAGCCGATTGGCTCTGTCGTTCAGGCTGCCGTAAGTCCATTCAATCCCGTCGCAAACGATAGCCGGACGATTCGGTTCAGCGGCAGCGAGCCGCTCAAACACCGGCACGATCGAAGCGGTACTTGGAGCTTCGGCCGATGCGGCCCGAGCTTGATCCAGCATCTGCTCCTTCTCTTCCGGAGCCAGCATGTCGATGGAGCCCAGGGTCACATTCGGATCCATCGTTACCGCCCGCAGCACATTCACATAATGCACAGCAAGCCGATCCATCGTCTCTTTACGGAACAGGGCCGTACAGAACTGCAATTTGAAACGGATATTGTCGGTCCATTCCAACGCTTCTATCAATAAGTCAAATTTGGAAATACCTTCATCCAATTCATGAATTTTGAATTTCAGTCCGTCGAACTCGATATCGACAATATCGTTCGCCAAGTGCACGAACATGGTATCGAACAGCGGGTTACGGCTCGTATCGCGCCCGAGGTCGAGCCTCTCGATCAACACATCCAGCGGATACTCCTGGCGCTCGTACGCTTCGAACAACGTTCCCTTGATATTTTGTACGAACTCGGCGAACGTCAACTCCGGCTTTGGAAACGCCCGAACCGCCAGCGAATTCACGAACATCCCGAAGATGCCTTCCGTATCCGGATGCGTACGCCCGGCAATCGGAGTGCCGACAACGATATCTTCCTGCGAAGTATATTTGTGCAGCAGCACCTGATATGCCGCCAGCAGCACCATATACGTCGTCGTGCCCGTCTTGGCCGCCGCCTGCCGCACCGCTTCCGTAAGCTCTGCGCCCGCATGGAACCAGAACCGGTCCCCCTCGAAGCTTTGCATCGGCGGTCGCGGATTATCGGTAGGCAAATCCAGCACAGGCAGCTCGCCGGCAAATTGCTTCAGCCAGTACGCTTCCTGCTCGCGCAGTGCGTCGCTTTCGAGCAGACGGTTATGCCAAGCGGAATATTCTTTGTACTGAACCTTAAGCTCCGGCAGCTCCAGCCCCCGGTACAAGGCGCTGAATTGCTGAAGGAACATTTGAACCGATACACCGTCGGAAATGATGTGATGCATGTCGATGAATAAGCTATGCCGCTCTTCGCCCAGCTTGACGAGCTGCAGCCGAAGCAGCGGAGCGACGGTCAAATCGAACGGCCGGATAAACGAATCGGAGATTCCCCGCAGCTGCTCCTCTGTCGCTTCAATATAAGGAATGTCCAGCTCTGCTTGGTCATGCACTTTCTGGAACGGAACGCCGTCCACCATCACGAACGATGTGCGCAGCGACTCGTGACGGTTCACAAGCGCCTGCATGGCGCCGTTTAATCGGTCGATCTCGAGCGGCCCGTCGATGGCTATCATGCCCGGCATGTTATAAGCGAGCGAGCTTTCATCCTCCATCAAATTGAGCAAATACATCCGTTTCTGCGCGGAGGAAACGGGATACAGCTCCTGCCTCTCAACCGGTGCGATCGGCTCGTACCGATTCGTTCCCGGGTCCTGCAGAATGCGCTCCAAAGATCCGGCCAATCCAGCTACGGTCAGCTTCTCGAACAGCTCGCGTAGCGGAAGCTCGACGCCAAACTGCTTATAGATGCCGGCCATAATGAGCATTGCCTTCAGCGAATCGCCGCCCAGCTCAAAATAATGATCATGCACCCCGACGCGATCGACGCCAAGCACGCTTTGCCAAATAGCCGCCAGCTTATGCTCGAGCTCCGTACGCGGAGCTGCGTATTCGGTGGCCGAGCCGCCGGCCGTATGATCCGGCACCGGCAGCGCCCGGCGGTCGATCTTGCCGTTCGGCGTCAATGGAAATGCTTCCAGCTGGATAAAATAAGACGGAACCATATAGTTCGGCAGCTCTGCCGCCACAAATTCCCGCAGCTCAGCCGGGCTGAGCTCGCGAGCGCCCGTCAAATAAGCGCACAAGTATTTATTGCCGCCGTCATCGGTACGATCGATGACCAACGTTTCTTTAATCGCCTCGTGCTTCATCAACCGCGCTTCAATATCGCCGCACTCGATCCGGTGTCCGCGAATTTTCACCTGATGATCGATTCGTCCCATATACTCCAGCGTTCCGTCCGGCAGCCAGCGGGCCAAGTCGCCCGTTTTGTACAGACGAACGCCGCGTTCCTGGCGGAACGGGTCTTCCCGGAACGCTTTCGCCGTTTTCTCCGGATCGTTCATATAGCCGCGTCCGACGCCGATGCCGGAAACGCACAGCTCGCCGACAACGCCGATCGGCATCAGGTTCATCCGTTCGTCGACCACATACACCTTCAAATTGCGAACCGGCTTGCCGATCGGCATCACTTCGCTCTCCGGTGCACGGTCCAAAATATGAAGCGTAATATCGTCGCAGGCTTCCGTAGGTCCGTATGCATTGACCACTTTGACATGCGTATACCGCTCGAACCAACGACGCACCAGATGCGGCTTGGCGGCTTCGCCCGTAACGAGTAAATAACGCAAAGCGGACAGCTTCACATCAAGCTCCATCTCCAGCAGCGCCGCCATGAACGACACGACGACCTCCAGGACGGTAACGCCGTCCTGCTCCACTTCGGCGATGAACGCTCGCGGATTCAAAATCAGCTCATTCGGATAAATTGCCGTAGTTCCGCCGAGCGTGAGTGCCGTAACGAACTGCCATACGGAAATATCGAAGCAATGCGGGGCGTTCTGCGCCATGACGCACCACTCGTCCATGCACAGCTCTTCCACCATCGCATCGATATGATTCAGCATGCCGGCATGCTCGAGCATGGCGCCCTTCGGCTTGCCGGTTGAGCCTGACGTATAGATCATATAGGCAAGCTGTTCGGGAGCGACAACCACATCTAAATTTGCTGCAGACAGCTGCTCCAGCTCCGCAGCCGCCAAATCCAATTCATAAAATTCGCATGCGGAAAGCGCATCCTTAAGCTCTCCGGTCACAAACCCCGATTCCGTCAGCACGACGCGCGCCCCCGAATCGGAGATCATGTCCAGAATACGCTGCTGCGGATATTCCGGATCGACCGGCACATAAGCGCCGCCGGCCTTCCAAATCGCCAAGATGCATTCGACCATGAGGGGCTTGCGGTCAAGCAAAATCGCAACCCGGTCGTCACGGCCGACGCCTCGTGCGGCAAGAGCCCGAGCTAACCGGTTCGCACGCTCATTCAGCTCCCGGTATGTCACACGCGCATCGCCGCATTTTACGGCAATCCGCTCCGGTACGCGCTCTACTTGCCTCTCAAATGCTGCGATTGTCGTAAGTCCCGGCTCCATGTCCGCATCCGTGGCATTGAATTGCTCGAGGATGAGACGCTTTTCCTCCGGCGGGCACAGCTCCAGCTCCGCCAGCTTCTTGTCCGGATGAACGACGGCGTCCTCAACCAGCATCAGCAGATGGCGGCAAATCCGATGAATGTCCTCGCTCGAGAACATTTCCTTCCGGTAGTCGATCGCGATTTGGAGCTCGCCGGTATCGTAGCGATCCTTGACCGAAACGGCCAAATCATTGATTTCGTGGCCGACAAAATGCTGCTGCGCCACGTACGACATGCCGTCCTTTTCCTGCCAGCCCATCACCACATATTCCAGCGTCAAGCCAAACAACGAGTTGACGTCCGGTCTTCTCGTTTTAATATCGTTCAGTATACTGTTGTAAGGATACTTCTGATGACGAAGCACGAGCATTTGCTCTTTGAACACGTTCCGGGCAAACGATATGAAATCCGCTTCCGGCTCCAGCAGCACGCGCATCGGCGTCGTACTGACGAACATGCCGGGCAACTGCTTCTCTTTGGCATTCGTCCGGTTCGCGAAGAAGGTGCCGAGCACCAAATCCTGATGGCCGGTAAGCCTATAGCAGTACGTGTACAGAACCGCCAAGAACAACGTCAATATCCCCAGGTTATGTTCCTGGCAAAATGCCCTGATCCGCTGCTCCAGCTCCTGCGGAACGGCAAACAATTCCCGCTCCGCTTCCGTTCGAATATTGTAGCTGTCCGCCGGCTTTAAGGAAGTAAACTCCGGAATCGTGGCGAACTTTTCGTTCCAGAACTGCTTGTCCTTCTGGTAACGGTCCGACGTCCTATATTGCTCATCGATCTGTATGTACTCCACGTAGGAAGGACGAGGTCCTTCCGGCTCCCCTTTGCCTGCGATCAGATCCACGTAAATATCGAGAATCTCGCTGTTCGCCAGTACCATGCCTGTCGCGTCCGACACCGTATGGTTCATTTTGATGATATACCAGCCTTCAAACTCACCGACCCGGGCAATCTTGAACTCGAACAAGTCGGCATCGTAGAACGGCATCGGCTTGCGGAACTCTTCGTCCGCCCACGCCTCCAGCTCCCTTTCGCCGCTGCCTGTCATGTCCACGATGTCGATATGGAACGGGCGGTAAGGCGCCACGTACTGCTTCGGCTCGCTGCCCGGTTCGTACAACATGCGCAACCTGGCCGTATCATGAAGCCGCACATAGTGCTGAATCGCCTGTCTCATCAACTCCGTGTCGAAAGGCTGCTCGGTCTTGATGCGCACCGTTCCCCCAATGGTCGTAATACCGAGTCCCGGGTAAAAATTTTCCGTATACCAAATTCTCTTCTGCGCGTCGGTTAACGGATATGTCACTGTCGATGAGCTGTACATCAGTTTCCCTCCACCATAGTCTCTCTTAGTCAGGCTTTCAGTCGAGCAGTTGTCCTATTCCTTTGGCGACAGCCTGCCGGGCGTACATGCTGCCGATTGCGATATCGAACGAAGCCATGCCCATCGGATTGAACATAATCGGCGCATCGGCATCATATTGGCGCATGCAATCGCCGATCACGACGTCGACGATCGACTTCGTCTGTTCCTTCTGCAAGCCGGCTTGCAGATGCATCATTTCGATGTCCGTCTTTTCCCGGCACACTTCTTCCCAATCATCGACGATAATGGAACGCTGCACGAACGGATATATCGCCTCTGCTTCGTAGTCGCGCAGGGAGACGTTAAGCTGCAAAGAGCCCGGTTTCGGCGCTTCGTTAATATAAGGCTTGGAAGAAACCGTACACGTAATGAAAATGTCGGCGTCGGCATAAGCCTCCTGCCACGTCTGAACGGCACGTACGCGCTCTTTGTCCTGAAGGTCCGCAGCAGCGACGTCGATGCCCCGAATGTCGAACAGCACCATTTCGCTCAGCTTGCTGCCGAGCACCGCCTGGCACATCTTCGCATGATATTGCCCGATCGGTCCAAAGCCGATAATGCCGACTTTGTACGAAGCTCTCGGTCTTGCCGCAACAAAATGCTTGATCATGAGTCCGCTGACCGAAGCGGTGCGGATGACGCTGAGCAATGCCGTATTGAGTACTCCGACCGGCTGTCCGGTTTCGACATCGTTAAGAATCATGACCGAGCTTGCCCGTGGCAGGCCGCGGTCGATGTTTTTCGGAAAGCTGGCAATCCACTTGATGCCGGCCGATTGAATATCGCCGCCGACGTAAGCCGGCATCGCAATAATCCGATTCGTCTTGTCTTTATAACGCAAATACGGCTTTACCGGCTGTGCATAATCTTCCTCCGCCAAGCACCGTACGGCCGTCCCGATCGTCGCGATCGTATCGTTCCACTCTACACCCAGCTGTTTCACATGAGTTTCGTTTAGATATAACATCTTCAGCTCTCCTTTTTAGATCAGCTCTAGAGTTTTCTTCGGTTCAACGAAAGACATATACCAATCCGGATTATAGATGGTGCTGTAATATCGTTCGCCCCGGTCCGGGAATACCATGACGACATTCGGCTCCCCGGTCACCCTGCGGCCGCTGAAATATTGTTTAACCGCACTGTACACCGAACCGGATGAGCCTCCGGCGTAAATCAATTCGTTCTGCAGCAGCTCATGGCACGATAAGATCGTGGACGCTTCGTCGACCAGAATGACTTCGTCGATCTTTGCCGTCTTCAAAATGTCCGGGGTCATGCTGGAGCCGATTCCCGGGATATGACGCTTCTGCGGTTTGCCGCCGAAGATGACCGAGCCGACCATATCGACCGCAATGACTTTACAGTTCGGAAACTGCTCTTTCACCCGGCGCGACGTACCCGATATCGTCCCCCCCGAGCTGACGCCCATAAACAAGTAATCGATTCGGTCAAAATGGCTGCACAGCTCTGCCGCAAGCGTATGGTAATATGCCGCCGCATTAAGGGGGTTCCCGTATTGATTAATCCAATACGAATTCACGATCGATTGCTTGAGCTCTTTGACCTTCTCGATTCTCGTCAGCAAATACCCGCCGCTTGCGTCCGGAATCGTAACCTTAATCATCTTCGCGCTGAGCCGCTCGATGATCATCTCGTTCTCCGGCGAAATGTTCGGATCGACAACGCAGTAGAACGGCAAGCCGAGATGCTTGCAGTAGGAAGACAGAGCGACGCCGAAATTACCTGAGGACGATTCAATGATAACCGTCTCTTGATTAATCTCGCCGCTCTCGAGCAAGGTTCGCAGCATGTAGGATGCTGCCCGGTCCTTCACGCTGCCGGTCGGATTGTACGACTCCATCTTTGCGTAGAGCCGGATATGATCAAGGTCCGTAGGCTCCAGCTTCACGACAGGCGTATTGCCGACGTTATCCAATATCGATCGTTTCTCCATCCTTGCTTCCCTCGATTCTTCCCTCGAATTTTCGCTTAGACGAGCTCCAACACCGAGCCCGGCTTCGACAACGCCTTCCGGTCGACTTTACCGTTCGGCGTAACCGGCATCTTGGCCAGCTGGATGATTTGAGCCGGGACCATATAGTAAGGCAGCAGCTGGGTAACATGGGCTTTGACGCTTGCCGGATCAAGGCCTATTCGGCCGACGATATATGCGCACAAATATTTGGCGCCGATCTCATCCTCCAGATCGAGCACGATCGCCTCATTCACATCCGGATGCTCGACCAGCTTGTTCTCGATTTCTCCGAGCTCGACACGGAATCCGCGAATTTTCACCTGGTGGTCCTTCCGGCCGAAAAACTCAATCGTCCCGTCAGGCAGCCAGCGTCCCAGGTCTCCCGTCTTATACAGACGGCGATTCGGCTGCTCCGAGAACGGATCGTTCATGAATACCGCTTCCGTCCGCGACGGATCGTTCAAATATCCGCGTCCGACGCCGATGCCGGACACGCAAATCTCGCCCTTCACCCCGGGAGGGCATAAACGCATCTGTTTGTCGACGATGTAAATGTGGAAGTTGTGAACCGGCTTACCGACCGGTATCGTATCCAGCTCGGGAACTTCATGCATGATGTGATGCGTAATATCATCCGAGCACTCGGTCGGTCCGTACGCATTGACGACAGGAATGGACGGATACAGATCGAACCAGCGCTTGACGACGTTGCGCTTGAGCGCTTCTCCGGTAACGACCAGCACCTCGAGATCCGGGAATTCCCGGAAGTCCGACTCCAGGAACTCCAGCATGACCGACAGGTAGGATGGAACGACCTCCAGCACCGTCACTTCGTCCTCAATCACCGCATCGATCAGCGAGTCCGGATCCGCAGCCAAGTCGTTCGGATAAATCGCCGTCGTACCGCCCGCCGCCAGTGCCGCAAAAAACTGCCAGACGGAAATGTCGAAGCAGTGCGAAGCATTTTGCACGACGACACTGTCCGGTGTTATGCGCAGATCGTTAATTTTTGCATACAGATGGTTCATCATCCCGATGTGCTCGACCATGGCGCCTTTCGGCTTGCCGGTTGAACCGGATGTGTAGATGACATAAGAAAGCTGATGAAGATCGATATGAACGTTCGGATTGTGTTCGCTGCAGCCGTACAGCTCAGCCTGCAATTCATCCAAATTCGCTGCCGGGCAAGCAAGCTCGGTTGCCGGCGAGCCCAGCGATTCCAAGATGCCGGAGTCGGTCAGCACCATCACGCAGCCGGAATCCGCAACGATGCTCTTGATCCTTTCCGGCGGGTAGGCCGGATCGAGCGGCACGTAAGCTGCGCCGGCCTTCCAGACGGCAAGGATGCACTCCGCCATCCGTGGCTGACGATGCATCAGGATCGCCACCAGCTGCTCGCTGCCGACGCCTCTGCCGATCAGCCAATGGGCGATCCGGTTCGCATTCCGGTTTACCTCATCGTATGTAAGACGGATGCCGTCGCACGTGATCGCGACCTCATCCGGACGAAGCGCCGCCTGCTCTTCGAACAAATGATGGATCGAGCGCTCCTTGTCGAATTCGAACACGGCTTGGTTGTAGCCGTTCAATTGGCGCCGTTCGTCTGCCGTCAAGATGTCGATGCCGCTTAAATCCGTATCCGGGTTTCCGGCCACCGCCTCGAGCACAACGCCGAAATGTCCCGCAATCCGCTGAACAACACTTTGTTCATACACCGATGCGTCGTAAAGCAGCTTAATCATCCACTGCTCTTGTACGGCGGTTGTCACAATATGAAAATCGCAAGGAGAACGCTCCAAGGTCCGTTCGGTGTCCGCCATGCCACTCCCTTGCACGGACGCCTGACGGAACTGATCCTGAATCATATGCAGCAGTGTGCCGAAAGTTGCCGATTCGTTCACGGAGATGTGCATGGCAATCGGGTTAGGAAAAGCCGGTCCCCATACGAGAGACTCGAAAGAGACCTCCTCGGCGTCCTCATATCGGGATAGCAGCAAGCTCCAAACTGCGTGAATCACCGTATCCACGGAATAAGACTCTTGAGCTGGCCATTCGTTCAAACGGCGGCTGACAGATGCCTCAATCGAGAATTCAACTTCCTCGAACGAACGCTCTCCTACGGAATGCTTCCAGTACGTTTCCTTGTTCAGCAGCGACGAATGCAGCATAGACTTCTGTATCATCAAACGATCCTCCACTACGACAATTTTTTGGTTCCGGACAAGCTTACGGTATTGTTGTGCAGTTCTGGGAAGTAAAATGCGAAAGGTGATGAAGCTTGAGGTTGGCATGCAGGAGCATAAGCTGCGCGATGGTGACGCCAATATTACATTCGGAAAATATTGACATATTTCCATAAAAAAGATGATATCCATTGCCAATGGAAATTCGTTGTCGAATACTCGCGAAAATGGCGTATGTTCATGAGAATGAGAACAACGGGACTTGGCCCGCGAGCCACCGACCAGCGCCGAAATCGAATCTCATTCTAAGGTAACTGCTAAACTTTAACGCAATGTTATCGCATTTTAAAATAATTGCAGAGGATATTATTAAGATATTTTGTATGAATTGTAAATTTATTTCACGGATTTTCAAGTTAACAAATTCTTAAACGCCTTAACTGTCCCACCCCCGATTTATGTCGGTACAGATGGTATCACACAAACGAAGATGCGGAAAGACACCCATGAAAAAATATACAAAAAGTACCAGATAAGTGGATTTTGGTAATTTCGTCTATAGGACGGCAGCACCATAATTTCCGTAATCTGGATTACAAAAAAGACAGACAACAGTAGACGGCTGTCTTCCGCGTTACCCCTCATAGGACTGATTATCGGTTGCACAAAGTGTAAATTGTGTTAAATGTAAATTTACATAAATCGTCTTATTGATCAACCACCCGCCGAAATTGCCGATAAACACGAATCAATCGGATGGACAGTTCGTGGAAAAAAACATTTTTGCGCGTTGGTCACTTATTCGCAGAATTCTTTCCGTCGTTCAAGAAAGCGGTTCGCCTCGGACCCGCGATCCGCAGCTACAGCTGGAGCTTCTCTGACCTTCTTCATGGTATCGTCCTGCTGCGTATGAAGCATGATGACTAGATGGAATTTCTCTGCTTATTTTCCCCCGAAGCCCGGTTTTCTGATCTATAGCGGGAAAAGCTCCGCCTAATTCACCGGCAAACTGCCAAAACAGCGAAGCTGCCTAAAATTAGATGGAGCTTTTCCGCCAAGATGACGCAAATCGGCAAAACGCCGCGAATTAGAGGTATATTTTCCCGCTAGCCGTTTTCAAGTCAAATATGCAATGACGTGCCGTACGAGCTCACAGCAAACATTACGGGTCCCCTATGAAAACCGAAAGTCCGGGTCTTTACGGAGACCCGGACTGTTCAATGCGATCTATTTTTTCTTGAGGCGATACGAGCTCTTGCACAAACATTCGCCGTTCTACTGCCACGTTACAAGCTTTCCAATGCTCGAAGCTGACCGGATCGATCCCTAGTAGCGCAACGACTTCTTCAATGTCTAGTAAGTAAGATTGGGACATAGTATGGTATCCTCCGCAGCGTATTCTCTATATGACGCTTTATTATTATTATATTCTAATCATTCAAATGTAAAAAATGACCTAAAGTCCCAAAATTTCATCCGCTGCAGCACAAATTGCTGAACACGTTTCCGTGACTTCTCCTAGGGCGCCCTACCTATTTTTTACATTCGATAACAATGAAAACTCCGGTTCCTTGGAAAATTCCGTGCTTTCCTCGCCGCTTCGGTCCGGCATCGCGCCGCTGAGCCCAACATAAAAACAGACAGGCTTTATTAGCCCTGTCTGTTTTCGTTATAGCTATGATTAGAACGCCGGCACGACGGCACCCTTGTACTTGTCGTCGATGAACTTCTTGACGTCTTCCGAATTCAGCGCCTTCACCAGCTTCTGCATCGGCTCGGAATCTTTGTTATCGGCACGCGCAACGAGAATGTTCACGTAAGGAGAGTCTTTGTCCTCAGTGAACAAAGCGTCCTTCGTCGGCGTCAATTGCGCCTGCAGCGCATAGTTCGTGTTGATCAGCGCGAGGTCGACTTCATCCAGCGTACGAGGCAGCATCGCCGCTTCCAGCTCTTTAATTTTGAGCTTCTTCGGATTCCCGGCAATGTCGCTCACTTTGCCGGCGATGCCTACGCCTTCCTTCAGCTTGATCAGACCGTTCTTCTCCAGCAGCGCCAGCGCGCGGCCGCCGTTCGTTGCATCGTTCGGAATCGCAACGGTAGCGCCTTCCTTCAGCTCGTCGACCTTCTTGATTTTCTTGGAGTACGCGCCGAACGGCTCGATGTGAACGCCCGCTACTTTGACGAGGCTCATATTGTTTTTCTTGTTGAAATCTTCAAGGTACGGCGTGTGCTGGAAGAAGTTCGCGTCAAGCTGCTTCTCGTTCACCTGAACGTTCGGCTGTACGTAATCCGTGAACTCTTTCACTTCCAGATTCACGCCCTGCTCCTTCAGCTTCGGCTTCACGTAGTTCAAAATTTCCGCGTGAGGCACGGCCGTAGCGCCGACCTTCAGCGTCACTTCCTTCGCAGCGGCCGGAGCCGGCGTTGCCGGAGCGGAAGCGGACGGCGTCGTCGCCTCCGGTTTGCTGCCGCAAGCGGCAAGGGTGAACAGCAGTGTTGCAGCTACAAAAGCTCTTTTCATCGTATGATTCCTCCTAAACCTATCTTTTTTTCTATGTGAATCATCTGCGGCTGAAACGTTGGACGAGTCGGTCCCCGATCATCTGCAGAATCTGCACTAGCGCAATCAAAATAACTACGGTAACGATCATGACTTCCTTTTCGAAGCGCTGGTACCCGTAACGGATCGCCAAATCCCCGAGCCCGCCGCCGCCGATCAGCCCTGACATCGCCGTGTACGACACGAGCGTTACCGTCGTAATCGTAATGCCGGCGAGCAGGCCCGGCAGTGATTCAGGCAGCAGCACCTTCCAAATGATCTGCAGGTGCGAGGCACCCATCGATTGGGCCGCCTCAATGACACCGCGGTCCACCTCGCGCAGCGAACTCTCCACCAGCCGGGCGAAGAACGGCGAAGCGGCGATGACAAGCGGAGGTATCGCTCCTTCCACCCCGAGCGAGGTGCCGACGATCAATTTGGTCAGCGGAATCGCGGCGATCATCAAAATAACGAACGGAAACGACCGCAGCACGTTGACGACGAGCGAGATTACACTGTAGAGCGGTGCGTTTTGCAGCAGTCCGCCCTTCGCCGTCATATAGAGCACAATGCCAAGCGGCAGGCCGACGAGAAACGTGAACAGCGCGGAGTACCCGAGCATCTGGAGCGTGTCCAGCGTCGCTTGCCCGATTTCGGGCCAACTGATTTTGGAAACATCCATCGTTTTACAGCACCTCCACATCAAGCCCGTTTGCACGCAGCGTTTCTATAGTCTGCTTAACGGCTTCGCCGTCTCCCTCCAGCTTGACGACAAGCTGCCCGTACGGCGTGTCCTTCAGCTTGGAGATCGTCCCCTGCAGAATCGAGAACGTTACGCCGGTCGACTGCACCGCGCGGGACAGGATCGGCTCGTATGTCGAATCGCCGAGGAAGGTAAGCCTCAGCAGCCGCGCCGCCTCATCGCCTGAGGACGGCAGCTCGACCGGGTCGGTCACCTGCTCGATGAACTCCCGCGTAACCGGATGCTGCGGCTTCAGGAACACCTCGGTTACCGGACCTTGCTCCACCAGCCGGCCTCCGTGAATGACCGCAACCCGGTCGCAAATCGACCGGATGACATGCATCTCGTGGGTAATGAGCACGATCGTAAGCCCGAACCGACGGTTAATATCCAGCAGCAGATTCAAAATCGAGTTCGTCGTCTGCGGATCGAGCGCCGAAGTGGCTTCATCGCATAATAGCACCTGCGGATCATTCGCCAAGGCCCTCGCGATCCCGACGCGCTGCTTCTGTCCGCCCGACAGCTGGGACGGATATTTGTGGCGGTGGTCCTCGAGCCCCGTCAAGCTGAGCAGCTCGCTCACCTTCCGCTCGATCTCCGCCTTCGGCGTCTTCACGAGCTTCAGCGGAAACGCGATATTGTCCGCCACCGTTGCCGACGAAAGCAAATGAAAGTGCTGGAAAATCATGCCGATACGACGCCGCTCCGACTGCAGCTGCTTCGCGCCGAGCGCCGTCAGTTCCTTGCCATCAACGAAGACCCGCCCGCCGCTCGGACGCTCCAGCAAATTAATGCTGCGCAGCAGCGTGCTCTTGCCCGCGCCGGAATGGCCGATAACGCCGAAGATCTCGCCGCGGGCAACGGTCAGATCGACCCCGGATAAAGCGTCCACTTGCTTGGATCCTGTATGGTATTGCTTCGTTATGCCTTCAAGCCGAATCATCGGCACCATAGGTCTCTCCTCACTATTGCCAAAATAAAAACCTCTCCTGCCCGGAGACAAGAGAGGTTGCAGCTTCGAATACGAATATCGAATGTCGCTCCCTTCTCATCTCTCAAAACCGCCTGAGCAATTTTGAAGGATTTGGCACCAAGCCATTCGTAGAGCGCTCTCCGCGAACTGGTTGCCGGGCTTCATAGGGCCTTGTCCCTCCGCCACTCTGGATAAGAAGTTGTGTGAACGTATATGAGATAATCAAGGTAACAGTTGTCAGTATAAATCCCGGCGGACTGCAAGTCAATACTTATTTAACACTTGGATAATAATCTCAAAACGAAACAAAGTCCCCTGTATATCCGCACAAACAGGCTTCCCCCACTTTTTCCGCATACAAAAATAGTGAGCGCTATGCTCACTTAAACCAGCCTTTATCTTTAAACCGCTTAATCGCCTCGACCCGGTTGCTGACGTCCAGCTTGTCGAGGATGACGGACACGTAATTGCGGACGGTTCCGGTCGTCAGAAAGAGCTGGTTCGCAATTTCCTTCGTATTTTTGCCGTCGGCCATGAGCAGAAGCACTTCACTTTCCCGCTCGGTGAGCGGATTCCCCTCGCTATACGCCTCGTCGATCAGCTCCGGAGCGTAAATTCGCCTTCCTGCAACTACACTGCGAATTGATGCGGCAAGCTCCTCGCTCGGACTGTCCTTCAGCAAGTAGCCGTTTACGCCGGCTTTCCGCGCCCGTTCGAAATAGCCCGGACGGGCGAACGTCGTCAGGATGATGATCTTGCAGCCGCTGCCTTTGAGCTCTTCAGCCGCCTCCAGACCGCCCTTTCCCGGCATTTCGATGTCCATGATGCAAACATCCGGCTGGAGCTGGCCTACAAGCTTGACAGCCTCATCGCCGTTGCTCGCTTTCCCGACGACCGTGATATCTTCCTCCAGCTCCAGCAGCGCGGCGAGCGCGCCCAACAGCATTTTCTGATCTTCGGCGATAACGACCTTGATCACTCTGTTCCCTCCTCCGCCTGCCGGTATGAATTCGGAATTCTCATGACGACTGTCGTACCGCAGGCCGTAACGATGTCGAAGGTGCCGTTGACGAACTCCAGCCGTTCCTTCATGCCGCGAATGCCATTGCCCCATCTGGAGCGTGCGGCATCGGCCATCCCGACGCCGTTGTCCCGCACCGTCACAACCAGCTCCGTAGACTCCTGGCGAATTTCGATAGAGCACTCCGTCGCTTTGCTATGCTTCACCACGTTCGTTACGGCCTCCTTGAGGCACATGGACAGCACGTTTTCCACTAGCAGAGAGACGTTCGTCAGCTTCGGGTCGCCTTTCACGTTGAGCCCAATCTGAGCGGCATCCAAAATTTGCCATACCAGCTGCAGCTCATCCTCCAGCTTGACCCCGCGCATATGCGTGACGAGCTCCCGCACTTCCTTCAGAGCCGTTCGGGCCGTTTGCCGCACATCGATCATCTCCGCTTCAGCCCGCTTCGGGTCGTGTTCGATCAGCTTGCGGGCAAGGTCGCTCTTCAGGCCGATCAAGCTCAGCTTCTGGCCGAGCGTATCATGCAAATCTCGGGCGATGCGCTGCCGCTCCTCCAGCTTGACCAGCTCCGAAATGCGCTTATTCGCATCCTGCAGCTGCTCGTTCAGCCGCTCCTCCTTGTTCCGGTTATACGTGTTCACCGGGAGCAGGATGACGGCGATCAAGCATAGAAATACGAACGGCAGCTGCTGCAGCAGCACGGGATTCAGCGTGGCGAACCCGTAATTGACGGCGGCGAACGTGCTGACGATGTGGATCGAATACAGGATGAAAAACGCGATGCGATTCTTGAGATTGCCGATGAAGAACGCCAGGAACAGCGAAAAGTATACATAGCCGAACAATAAGCCCATAGCGAAGGAGATCACGATCTGCACACTCGTCCAGAAATAAACGAGCCATCCTTTGGACACAAAGGACAGCACGTAGCAGATTAAATAAACGATAATCATCGCAATGCCGGAGGCGATTTCATAGCTGGATGAAGAATGAAATATAAAGTAAAACGGCAGGATATAGAAAACAACCCAGACATACGGACTCAGCCCGGTATTTTTGCGTGAAACTTGATTCCAGAATTGCATGAAGTGGCGTTCTCCTTCCGCCTTGTGCGGGATAGCCGCATGCCTTCCTTAAAGGTAACGAATGTTTTGGTTTGTTCGTCCCACAGCCGGAATCGCAGCGACTTCAAGCTTGACTTCACCGTAATCGTCGTCGCTTTCTGCAGCGATGGCACCGACTCATGAGCCAGCTCCAGGTTATAGTTTGGAATTTTCGGGCTCAGGTGATGCACATGATGGAAGCCGATGTTGCCGGTGAGCCACTGCAGCACCGCCGGCAGCTTGTAATACGAGCTTCCTTCCACTGCCGCTTGCACATATGACCATTCGTCTTCATTTTCAAAGTAGGAATCCTCGAATTGGTGCTGCACGTAGAACAGCCAAAAACCGAGAAGCCCGGAAATATAAAAGATCGGAGCTTGCACGAGCACGAAGGCCTTCCAGCCGATAAGCGCGCATAAGCCTGCGTATAACAGGACGATGCCGAGGTTGGTCAGGTACGTATTCATGCGCTCTTTGCGTCGTGCCTGCTTCCGGTTAAAGCGATATTGGATCAGAAAAACGGCGACCGGTCCAAGTCCGAACAATACGAGCGGATGGCGGTACAAACGGTAGGCGATGCGGCGAAGCAGCGGCGCTTCCGCATACTCTTCGACGGTCATGACCCACATGTCGCCCGTCCCCCGTTTATCGAGATTGCCGCTTGTCGCGTGATGGATCGTGTGCGACCACTTCCACTGCTCGTACGGAACGAGCGTTAAAATCCCTGTAATGGTACCTAGTATACCATTCGCCAAGCGGCTTCGAAAGAACGATTGATGGCAGCAGTCGTGAAACAAAATGAACGTCCGCACATTAAAGCAGGCTGCGACGACGGCAACGAGAAAGGTTAATACATAGGAAACGTCCAGCAGCAAATAGGCGACATACCATAGGCCAATGAACGGTACGATCGTGTTTGCAATTTGCATAACGCTTGCCTTGACATTCGTCTTTTCATAGGGGGTCATAGAATGTTTCAAATGTTTAATTCGGGAATCGGACATCGAGGGTCGCTCCTTCTGTACGTGACGGTTCCTTTCATTATAAAATCTTTGGGAGCACGTCATAAGTCATGTACGTCATGGAGGTGACATGACAAATGTCATATACTTTCCGATTGAATTGCGCAACGGCGGCACCTCATGTATAATTTTTATTTCAAACGTTGTGAACAATCGATGAGGAACCCGTAACAAGCGGGGACAAGGTGACGAGTATGATCGAGATTAAAACATCCAAACTGAGCAACGGCGAATTCAATCGAGGCGTATTTGCGACACAGCCGATTCCGAAAGGCACGCTGATTCACGAAGCGCCGGTCATCACGTATCCGAATGAGGATCACGAACATATCGAGAAGACGATCCTTGAGGATTATGTGTTTAATTACGGAGCCAATCATTCCGCGCTTCTCTTGGGCTACGGCAGCTTGTTCAACCATTCGTACACGCCTAACGCCACCTACGATATCAGTTTTGAGAAACTGACCGTCGACTTCTTTGCCTATAGAGACATCGCTGCCGGGGAAGAAATATTGATCAACTATAACGGCGATGTCGATTGCGACGACCCGCTTTGGTTTCTGGAAGACGATGCTGAGGATTGATCTGATTTTTGGGGTCATGGGACGAAAATGATGCAATAACCCGGGGGCGCCATGGCGGCTCCGGGTTTCTTTTTCGGGTGATTCACCGTAAGCGAACGCAGCAAGGGCAGCCGCTCCCGTCGTTTGGACGGAGCGCTGCCCTTTTAGCTGCCGATTAAACAGCTCAACTTATACGACTACTTGCCGGGTATAACGATTTTGCGGAATCGGCAGGCCGAGATGGCCGCGCAGCGTATCCGCTTCGTATTCGTCCCGGAACAGCCCACGCCGCTGCAGAATCGGCACGACTTCGTCGATGAATTCCTCCAGCCCGCGCGGCGTTGCCGCCCCGACGATGAAGCCGTCCGCTGCGCCGGACTCGAACCAGGCCTGCAGCTTATCGGCGACCGACTCCGGCGTGCCGAGGAACGTCGGCTTCGGCGTAGCGACCCGCAGCGCGACTTGACGAAGCGTTAAGTTTTCCGCCTTGGCGAGCTCCTTCATCCGGTCCGTAGCGCTCTGGAAGCTGTTGCGGCCCAACTCGCCGAGCTCCGGGAACGGCTCGTCAAGCGGGTACTGCGAGAAATCGTGGTGCTCGTAAAAGCGGCCCAGGAAGTCGAGCGCCTTGTCGATGGAAACGAGATTGGCCATCTCCTCGTATTTCCGCTCCGCCTCCTCCTGCGTCCTGCCGATGATCGGACCGATACCCGGCATAATGACGATGTCCTCCGGACGCCGGCCGAGCTTGGCGGCACGACCCTTCACGTCATCATAGTACTGCTTCGCATCCTCAATTGTCTCCTGACCGGTAAAGATTGCGTTCGCCCACTTTGCTGCAAAGCTCTTGCCCGCCTCGGACGCACCCGCCTGGAAAATCACCGGCTGCCCCTGCTTCGAACGGGCGATGTTCAGCGGACCTTTGACCGAGAAATAGTCGCCCTTGTGGCCCAGGGTATGCATTTTGGCCGGGTCGAAGAACACGCCGCTTTCCTTGTCGCGGATGAACGCGTCGTCCTCCCACGAATCCCAGAGACCTGTCGCAACGTTCAAGTATTCGTCGGCGATTTTGTAGCGTTCCGGGTGGGACGGGTGCTGCTGCTCCGTCTTGCCGAAGTTGAGCGCGGAGCCTTCCAGCGGCGAAGTGACGACGTTCCAGCCGGCCCGGCCGCCGGAGATCATATCGAGCGAGCCGAATTGGCGGGACACGGTGAACGGCACGCTGTACGACGTCGACAGCGTGCCGACGAGCCCGATCTTGGAGCTGACGCCGGCCAGCGCACTCAAGATCGTAATCGGCTCGAACCGGTTCAGGAAGTGGGGGATCGATTTTTCCGTAATATACAGTCCGTCCGCGATAAACACAAAATCGAACTTGCCTTCTTCCGCCTTCCGGGTCCAATGCTTGTAAAGCTCGAAATTTACGCTTGCATCCGTGATCGCGTCGGGGTGCCTCCATCCCGAGATGTTGCCGCCCACCCCGTGCAAAATCGCACCCAGCTTGATTTTTCTCTTTGAACTCATAGGTTCTCTCCTCCAATAGCGGTTGTATCGAATCTGGATAAGGCAAATAGGCCAAGATCTACGGAAGGCCGCTTGCCCAGCGCAAGCTCGGCCAGCGCCTTGCCGACCGCGCTCGAAAATTTGAAGCCGTGCCCGGAGAAGCCGCCTGCGACGATAACGTTTTCGTGAGCCGGATGCTTGTCGATGATAAAATGTTCATCCGGCGTCAGCTCGTACTTGCATACGGCGGAGCTTACCAATCGGCCGGCGGCCTGCGGCATGAACGCCTCCAGCGTCCTGCGCAGATCCGATTCGTCCTCGCGACAATGGCCGAACGGCACAGGCGTCTCCCCGGGCCGCCACGGCAGTCCGCCGTCATGGCGGCCGATCTTGACGCCGCCGCCGGCAATGCTGGGGAATCCGTAGTAGCCGCCGTTGTCCGCAGCCAAGGTAAAGCCGGGGAAAGCGCCCGTATCGAACAATCCCGGTTCGGACTGAAACCAGCCTACGGTTTTGCGTACGGCCCGGATCGGCAGCGTGACGAACGGCTGGAGCGATGGGAACCAGGCCCCGGCAGTAAGGATGAGGCGATCGGCGGCAAAATCGCCGACTCGCGTTAGCACCCGAACGGCGCCGCCATCAGCCTCGATGTGCTGCACCCGCGTATAGGGCAGCAGCATCGCTCCCTCGGCTAACGCCAGCTTGCGGTAAGCCGCGATACAGCGTTCGCTGTGCAAGTATCCCGCATCGGGTTCATACATGGCTTCATACGAGTGCGGCAGACGGATGCCCGGCCAGCGGCGGTTGATTTCGTCGGCATCGAGACGCTCTACGCGCACTCCGGCACCCTGCGCATCCTGAATCCGCTGCTGAAAGCGTCCCTGCGTGCGGTCGGCCATATTCAAGACGCCGGAACGGACGAGCAGCCGCTGCCCGCTCTCCTCCTCCAGATCCCGCCACGACCGGTCCGCTTCCAAAGCAAGCGCGACATACGCTGCGCCTCCGCTGTAGGCATGACGGATCAATCTCGTATCCCCGTGGTGGCTGCCTTCCTCATGCGGCGGGTCGAACGCATCGATCATCAGCGTGCGGACTCCCCGCCGGGCCAAATAATAGCCGGCGCTCATGCCCATCGAGCCGGCGCCGACGATGATGACGTCAAATGTTTGGCTCATTCTGCCCCCTCCCCGTCGTTACATTAAGTCGCAAAGCGGTTCAGCTCGGAGGCGGCCAGCTCGGCAAAGAATTGCGCGGTTACCGGCAAAGCCCGTTCATCGACATCGAACGCAGGGTGATGCCATTCTTTCGGTCCCGATGTTCCAACGAAGATAAACAAGCCCGGCACCTCTTTCTGGTAGAAGGCAAAATCTTCTCCCGCCGGTGACGGCTTCGGCTCTATGACGTTCAGCCCGAGCCGCTTCGCCGCATCTGCCGCAGCAGCGGCCAGCCCCGCATCGTTATGAACCGGCGGCGGCCCTTGCAGCCAGCGCAGCGACGCTTTGGCCCCGTAAGCGGCAGCGACCCCGTCCGCCACCTCGCCGAACCGCTTCACGACACGGGCTCGCACCTCCTCGTCAAACGTCCGCAGCGTGCCATCCAGAACCGCCTTCTCCGGGATGACGTTCCACGCCGTGCCGCTGTTCAGCCGCGTTACGCTGACGACGGCGCTGTCCAGCGGACTGACATTGCGGCTGACAATCGACTGCAGCGCGGTGATCAAATAAGCCGCCGCAACGATCGGATCGACGCTCGCCTCGGGTACGGCCGCATGGGAGCCGACACCTTCCAGCTCCACGAGGAAGCCGTCGGCGGACGCCATTAGCGGACCGGAGCGGATCCCGATCGTCCCGACCGGCAGATCCGGCTTGTTGTGCAGCCCGTAGATCGCCCGCACGCCTTCCAATGCGCCGCTCGCCACCACTTTGACGGCTCCCGCCGCCTTTTCCTCCGCCGGCTGAAAGATGATCCGCACCGTACCCGGAAGCTTATCCTCTTGCTCCTTCAGCAGCAAAGCGGCGCCTAGAATCGCCGCCGTGTGGAAGTCATGACCGCAGGCATGCATCTTGCCGGGAACTTTCGAGGCGAACGGCAAGCCGGTCTCCTCCGTAACGGGAAGCGCATCGATGTCGGCACGCAGCGCCACGATCGGCCCGCCGCGCAGCCCTCCAATTTCGGCGATGACGCCGGTCGGCAGTGCATATTGGGTGGCGATTCGGATACCAGCCTCTTCCAGCTGCCGCCGTATGTAGGCCGTCGTCTGCACCTCCTCAAGGGAGAGCTCCGGATATTGGTGAAGATGACGCCGCACCGCCACAAGCTTTTCCTTGATTGTATCGGCGCTTACGACCGCGCCGCCGCCGTTTGCTCCCATGCAGCCTCCTCCTTCTCTTCCTCCAGTAATTCGTCGAATGCTTCCTTCAGCAGTGAATAAGAATGTTTGCGCTGCTCGAAGTTTTTCACATTCGTCGATACGACGATGAATTCGCCGACGCCGAACTTCTCCTGCAGCTCCAGCAGCCGGCTGCGAACCGTCTCCTTCGTCCCTTTCACGATTTGAGCCTGCTGCGTATCGATCGAATATTCCTCGTTCGACTGTTTGCCGAACTCCTCCGCCTGCTCGATCGTTCCGACGGTCAGCGTGCGGCCGCTGGCCAGCTTGATTTTGAACAGCTTGTAATCGCCGGCAAGCTCCGCCGCTTCCTCGTCCGTGTCGGCGGCGATAACCGAAAGCGCCAATATCGGCTCAGGCGTGCGGCCGCCCTTCGGCTGGAACCGCTCGGCATATGCCTGGAAGGCGTCGTGAGCGACCTGCTCGTCGCTGTTGATGAATAACGCAAACACGTAAGGCAAGCCGGATGCGGCGGCGATTTCCGCGGAGGCCACGCTCGTGCCCAGGACATAGATATCGGCCGGCTGCGCCGCGACAGGTCCGGCGACGATTCCCGCCAGCGGATGATCGGCAGGCACTTCGTTCGCTACGTAATATTGGAGCTCGATCAGCTTACCCTCGAGCGTTGCCGGCTCGGTGACGCCCTGCTGCAAAGCCCGCGTCGAGCGCGGCAAACCGCCCGGGGCACGGCCTACGCCGAGATCGACACGCCCCGGTGCCAGCGAAGCAAGCACGTTAAAATTTTCCGCGACCTTATAGGGGCTGTAATGCTGCAGCATCACGCCGCCGGAGCCGATCCGCAGCCGCTCGGTCTTGGCCAATAAATGCGAAATCAGCACCTCCGGCGAGGAGCCGGCCACCCGTTCCGAATCGTGATGCTCCGACACCCAGAACCGGTAATACCCAAGCCGTTCCGCCAATTGCGCCAGCTCGATCGTATTCGCGAACGCTTCCTTCGCGGTTTGCTCCGCCAATACCGGGGTTTGGTCCAATATGCTGAGCTTAATCCCTCTTCTTGTCATATTTGTCATCTCCCGAACGTCTTATGGTTTAAACAAATTTATTTGCAAGTAAAAATTTCACGATTTCCGACTGTTCGCCGTTCAGGGTAATGATATTCGTCTGCAGCGCCACGCCCGACACCTCGGCGACTTCGATCGGGTGCAGCAGCCCTTCCTTCACTTCCTTGCGAACGCTTAGTCCGGGCAGAAAGCAGATGCCCGCCTTGTGCAGCACCAGCTTCTTCGCGCTTTCGGAGTTATCCGTGTGGATTTCGATGGCCGGCGGCGTATTCAGGCTTTGGAACATTCGGTGAATGCGCAGCCAGTCGAGCGAGCCGCATTCGAAGAAAACGAACGGTTCGCCCACCAGCTCTTCCGCAGATACTTCGGCATAGCCCGCAAGCGGATGTCCCGCATAAGCGTACAAGCGGATCGGATCCTCGTAATATTTGACCGATTGCAGGTTCGGATGGCTGATATTGCGGACGAAGCCGATATCGAGCTCGCGGTTCAGCACCTTCTGCACGATATCGTCCGTCACTGCCGTCGTCAGCTTGATCTGCAGCCCCGGATATTGCCGCTTCAGCTTCGGCAGCAGCTCCGGGATGATATAGTTGGATACGGAAACCGTACAGCCGATCCGCAGCTCGTTCGGCTCCGTCCGCTGCCGCTGAATGTGCTGCTTGCCCTTCCGGTAAATTTGCAGCAGCTGCTGTGCGTACGGAAGAAACTGTCTTCCTTTTTCCGTCAGCTGCACCTGCTTGCCCAGCCGGTCGAACAGCCGGCAGTCCAGCTCCCGCTCCAGCGATTGGATCCGTGCGGTAACCGAAGGCTGCGACAAGAAAAGCACTTCCGACGCCTTGTTAAAACTTCCGTAATGAAACACATAGACGAACGCTTCAATGTTTTCGATATTCATACGCATGTCTCCATATTGACGCAGATAAAGGAAGTCCGCCTTGAAGCAAACAGAGACCTGACAATGCTCCGCCCGATGCTGACAAATGGACAAAGCTTTGCAGGTCTCCGGCTGCCCGGTCGACGGTGTTTCAGTTAATCTTACTTTATCTTCCATTACCAAGTATGTCAATCGGATTTTACGAATTAAACCTTCGGACCATTTCCGCATGGATTTTGGCTCCATATGACAGAACGCGCTCATCCAGGTCAAATTGCGGATGGTGCAGCGGATAAGCGAACCCGCGCTCTTCGTTTCGAATCCCGATCAGCGCCATCGCTCCAGGCACCCGTTTCGTGTACAGCGCGAAATCCTCTCCGGCCAAACTCGGCTGCTCCAGAGCCATCACCCGCTCGCCGCCGAACACCTCGGCTCCCGCCTGCAGTGCGAGCGAAGCCGCCTCGCTGTCGTTGCGCAGCGCGGTCCCGATCCGGAAGCTAAGCTCCGCGGTTCCGCCATACAAGGCGGCGACGCTTTGAGCCCGGCTGACGGCAGCCTGCCGGATCCGCTCGACCGTCGACGGTTCGAACGCCCGGAACGAGCCCGTCACCTCGCTCCGGTCGGCAATGGCGTTACGGACCGTACCCGCCTGCAGCGTTCCGAAGCCGAGCACCGTCGGCTCCAGCGGATTCAAGGCCGCCGACATGAACGTTCTCATCTCGACGATCCACTGCGCCGCCATCGTAATTGCATCGGAAGCGAGATGCGGCGTGGCGTGATGGCCTGTCAAACCATGGAATGCGACGGTAAAATGCGTCGACGCCGCCAGCACATAGCTGCGGTGAACGCCGATCGTACCGATCGGCAGCTCCGGCCATACATGCAGCGCGAAGCAGCGGTCCGCGCCGTCCAGAATGCCGGCCTCGATCATATCCGCCCCTCCGCTGCGCAGCACGCCGTCGCCGGGCGACGGTCTGGCTCCTTCCTCGGCAGGCTGAAACACAAATTTGACGATGCCGGGGACTTCCTCACGATGCCTGCTTAGCGCCCTGGCGGAGCCCAGCAGCATGACGGTATGAGCGTCGTGCCCGCAGGCGTGCATGGCGCCTTCCACCGTAGAACGATAGTCGGCGTCGTTCTTCTCCTCGATCGGCAGGGCGTCCATGTCGGCGCGCAGTACGACCGTCTTACCCGGACGTCCTCCCCGCAAGGTGCCTATTACACCCGCACCGAAATACGCTCCGACGTTACGCTCCACCTCGATTTCCCAGCTCTCCAGCAGCCCGGCCACGATGCCCGCCGTTCGGCGAACCTCGTACATGAGCTCCGGGTGACGGTGCAAATCCCGCCGCAGACGGACAAGCTCCTCTTGCAACATTTCAATATCCGCATAAATCCGCTGCATATTCATCGACTATGTAACCGCCGTTTCCCGCTCGAACGGAACCGGCTTCGTCAAATCGAGCCTGTAGCATTTGACAAGCGTATCGCCGTTGCTAACATCCTTGTCAACAGCTCTCTCGAAGCCCAGCCGTTCGTACAGTCTCACTGCTGCAGCCATCATGTCCGACGTATGCAAATGCAGGTCGGGAGACCCCAGCTGCCGCGAACGGCGGACGCTTTCCCGCAAGAGCTCCGTTGCCACTCCTTTGCCTCTAGCGCCGGGCGCGACCGCAAGCAATCGGACAATCGCTCCGCCGATGGCCAGCTCCGGCCGCCCGTAAGCTTGCTCCGAGGACATAAACAAGAGGGCGCTGCCAACGATCTCGCCGTCCAGCTCGGCGACGAATCTTGCCATCGGACCTTCTCCGTCCACGGAACCGGCAATCGATTCCCGGTAAGCCAGCCACCTCTCCTCCGGCATGACGGCCGCATACTGCTCGTAAGCGGACAGCGCAACTTGACGAATGCTATCGCGGTCAGCCGGCACAGCATCCCGTATCTGCAAGGCGCTTGCGTTTCCCATCCTCATCCCTCCCCCTTCCGTCAAGTTAGAACATTTCACAACTCTAAAACACCGGATCGTGACAGGCAACGAAGTGCCCCTCGCCTACTTCCCGAAACTGCGGCGGCTCCTCGGCGCACCTTGCCGTGGCGGCCGGGCAGCGCGTACGAAAGCGGCAGCCGGACGGAGGGCTCGCCGGAGACGGAATTTCCCCTTGAATGACCGCCAGCTCTTGCCGGTGCGCGGGATCCGGAATGGGAACAGAGGCGATCAGCGCCTTCGTATAATGGTGCGCCGGGTGCCGGAACAACGTCTCGCTTGGAGCGATTTCGACCAGCTTGCCCAAGTACATGACGCCGATCCGGTCCGATACGTACCGAACCACATTCAAACCGTGTCCGATAAACAGGAATGTAACATCCAGACGCCGGCGCAAATCTTCGAGCAGATGAATGATTTGGGCCTGAACCGACACGTCCAGGGCCGACACCGCTTCATCGGCCAACACGAACTTCGGCTGCAGCGCAATCGCTCTGGCGATGCCGATCCGCTGGCGTTGACCGCCTGAGAACTCATGCGGATAACGGTCATATGCCGCAGAACTCAGGCCGACAAGCTGCAGCAGCTCATGGACATGCTCCTTCCTCTCAGCGGCGCTTAACGACGTGTGAATGGACAACGGCTCGCCGATAATATCGCCGATCTTCCAGCGAGGGTCGACCGAGCCGTACGGATTCTGGAAAATCATCTGCATCTGCTTGCGTTGTTCGCGCAGCTGCGCGCCCGATAATGCGGCCAAATCTTGGCCTTCGAACAGGACGGCCCCCGAGGTCGGCCGCTCCAGATGAAGCAGTACGCGGCCTAGCGTCGACTTGCCGCTTCCCGATTCGCCGACGAGGCCGAACGTCTCTCCTTTGCGAATCGAGAACGATACGTCGTCAACCGCATGTATCGCTTTCTTTTGCCTGGAGAACAGCGATCTGCCGTACGGATAATGCTTCGTCACCTGCCGCAGCTCGAACAGAGGCACCGTGTCAAGCTGAGGCGGTACCGGCTCCCGTACCGCTGCTGAAGCAGCAGCGACAGCGGTGGCATAAGCAGAGGTGGTAGCGGTGGCAGTGATAGCTGTAACAGCAGCCGAAGCCTCCGCAGCTGCGCCTTGCACCCGATTCACGAGCCTTTTCCCTTTATCCGCAAGCACCTGCTCCACATGCCAGCAGGCGGTCTGTCTGCCTTCTCGGTCCTGCAGCGGCGGCGCCTCCCGGACGCATAAATCCGTCGCATACGGGCAGCGCGGATGAAAGCGGCAGCCGGTCGGCATCTCGGATAAGCCCGGTATTGAGCCGGGAATTGCATACAAGCGCCGGGACCGGTCGCTCTCCATCGTCGTTATTGACTGCAGAAGCCCTTGGGTGTACGGATGTCGGGGCTGCGCAAACAATTCCTTCGTTGCCGCCTGCTCCACGACCTTGCCTGCATACATGACAACGATCCGGTCGGCGATTTGCGCGGCTACCCCCATATCATGCGTAATGAGAAGAATCGACATCCTGTATTCGGTCTTCAAGTCCTGCAGCAGCTGCAAAATTTGAGCCTGGATCGTCACATCCAGCGCTGTTGTCGGCTCATCGGCGATGAGCAGCTCCGGATCGCAGCTAAGCGCCATGGCGATCATCGCCCGCTGCAGCATCCCCCCGGACAGCTCGTTCGGATACTGCTTCATACGGAGCTCGGGCTCCGGGATGCCGACTCGCCGCAGCAGTTCCACCGCTTGACGCCAAGCTTGATTCGCCGTGCACTGGCGCGTGTGGCGTCGAATCGTCTCGACAATCTGGCTGCCGATCGTGAATACCGGATCGAACGCGGCCATCGGCTCCTGGAACACCATGGCCATCCGTTTCCCCCGCAGCGATCTCAGCGTATCCTGCGTCAACCCCGTAATTTCGATCCCATCCAGCGTGATCGATCCAGCTGTAATCGATCCGTTCTCATCGTCGATGAGGCGCAGTATCGCTTTCGAGGTGACCGACTTCCCGCTGCCCGATTCCCCGACCAGACACACCACCTCGCCGGCGCAGATCGAGAAGCTGACGTCCTCGATTGCCTGCAGGTCACCTTTTGCCGTTGCAAATTCAACGCTTAAGCGGTCAATTTCCAGCAATGTACCCATTCCAGCAAACCTCCTGCCTTTACCTACGGCTCTTTCTCGGATCGAGGGCATCGCGAAGCTCGTCTCCAATGATGTTGACGGATAAGACGAACAGCGTAATCGCCAGGCCGGGGAACGTGCATATCCACCAGGCCACCGTCAAATACCCCCGTCCTTGGGACAGCAGCGCTCCCCAATCGGGAATTTCCTTGATGACGCCGAGACCGAGAAAGCTTAGGCCCGAACCGGTGAGAATGGATGTGCCTACGCCGATCGCCGCCATGACGAGCAGAGGCGATAACGAGTTCGGCAATACGTGGCGGATAAAGATCGACAGCTCCTTGGCCCCCAGCGACCTTGAAGCCATAATGAACGAACGGCCCTTCAAGCTGATAATTTGGCCTCGCATGATTCTTGCATAGTTCGGAATTGTCGATAATGCGACCGCAAGCACGATGTTCCACAAGCCCGGACCTAAAGCGGCAGCAACGGCAAGCGCCAGAAGCACGCCGGGGATCGTCATGACAATGTCGTTGATCCTCATGAGCATACTGTCCACGCGGCCTCCGAAATATCCGGAAACCGCCCCGATCGCACCGCCGGCAAGGCCCCCGATGAGAACGGAAGCAAATCCGATAAAAAGCGATTCGCGAGCCCCGTAGACGATGACGCTGAAGATGTCCCTTCCGAAATAGTCGGTGCCGAGCCAGTGCAGCCCGCCCGGCGGCTGCATGATACGATCCGCTTGCATATCGGTCGGCGAATACCGGGCGAACAGCGACGGCGCAATCGCACACACGATAAAAAATAAGATCACGAAAGCTGCAACGTACAACAGCAGCCGGGAGACGTTCGGATGCGAAATGGCGGGGCTTCGCGCTGCGGCAGCGTTCTTGAAGCGCCAAGCAGGTTTAACCGTGACGGCACCTTTCATCTCAATGACCTCCTATGCTCTGCAAGCGTCTGACTCGCGGATCGATATACGTGTAAGAGATGTCGACAAGTGCATTCACAATGACGTACACGATGGCCGAGAACAGGACGACTCCCTGCACAACCGGCAAATCCTTGGCCATGATGGCGTCCGAAATAATTCTGCCGATGCCCTGTCTCGAGAATACCGTCTCAATGACGACTGTGCCGGCCAGCATTTCCCCGATGAGAAGCCCCATCATCGTCACGGCCGGGATCAGAGCGTTTCGCAGCGCATGCCGATACATCACCGTCCGCTCCAGCAGCCCTTTGGCCCGCAGCGTTGTGATATACTGCTCGCCGAGCACCTCCAGCATCGAGTTGCGTACCATACGGACGATAAACCCGGCTCCCAGCAGCCCAAGCGTAAGCGCCGGCAGCGCAAGCGCAGCGAGTCCTTCCGACCCCATCGCCGGAAACCAGCCGAGCGATACGGAGAAAATAAGAATAAGCAGGATACCCGACCAGAACGTCGGCATGGATATGCCGAACAACCCGACCATTCTGGCTGCGATATCAATCGTCTTGTTGCGGTGGATCGCCGATAGGACGCCGAGCACAATGCCGACGATAACCGAAACGGCGGAAGCCGCAGAAGTAAGCGCCAGCGTAGCCGGGAAATGGGCGATAATTTTCGGCAGCACCGGTTCGGAGTTGACGAGCGATTTGCCAAAATCCCCGCTAAGTACATTGAAGAAATAATTCGTGAATTGCTCATGAAACGGCCGGTCGACCCCCAGCTCGCGACGCAAATTGGCGATCGCCTCCGGACTCATCGAGCTCGGATCGATCATGTTCATGACGACGTCGCCCGGGAGCACATACAAAATACAAAATACGAGGATGGATGAGCCTACAATGACGCCCAATGAGCTGACCAGCCGATACGCAATCGCTTTGCCCATCTTCCCGCCCCCTTATTTTTTGCTGACCCACACGTCGTTAAAGAGCGGGTAACCGAGCGCGTCGAATTTCAGTCCGTTCAAGCTCTTGGCGGCACCTACCGTGTATGGGAAAATATAGACCGGAAGAATGACGGCGTTATCGATAATATATCGCTGTACTTTCTTATAAATTTCTTTCCTTTTTGCCGGATCCGCCTCCACAACCCCTTGCTCAAGCAGCTGATCGAGCTCCGGATCCGACAAGTTGGAGAGCGTCTGACGTGCGCCGGGAGCCGGCGTATGATAGAACGAATTGAGAGCGGCCGGGTCCGAATTGACTTGGCTGTTGCCGTACAAATCGTACGCTCTATTCGTATACACGACGGTTTGAACGTCCTTCGTAATTTCAATCTCTACGGCAATACCGGCTTTCTTGAGCTGCTGCTGAATGATCGCCGCAATATCGTTGCGCTTCTCGCGGTTCGGCGAGCCGTCGACATAATGCAGCGTCAGCTTCTTGCCGTCTTTCTCGCGGATCCCGTCGGCTCCCTTGACCCAGCCAAGCTCGTCAAGCAGACGGTTCGCCTTATCGAGATCAGGCTTGATCGAGCCTTCCAGCGAGGCGTCGTAGCCGAACATATTCGGTGCTAGCGGTGACCATGCGCGCTGGTACGTACCGAGATACAGCGTCTTGACGATGGAATCGATGTCCACCGCGTACTGAACCGCTTGACGTGCCTTCACGTCGTTCCAGGGAGCCCGGCCTTGATTGAAGAACAGCGTGTATGGCAGTCCGCCCGTATTCACTTGAAGCAGCTGCAGCTTCGCGTCGCTCTTGATCGACACGACGTTCTGCGGCGGCACGGTTTCGGCCGCAGTGACCTGCCCGCTTTGAACGCTGCCGATTCGGGTCGCTTCCTCCGGAATGATTTTGAACGTGATCGCATCCAGATAGGATTGGCCTTTGTTAACGACGAGCTCCGGCCCCCAGCTGTAGTCCGGATTTCGCTCGACCCGAATTTCCGAGTTATCGACCCATTTTACAAATTTGAAGGGACCGGTGCCGACCGGGTTTTTACCGAATTGATCGCCGTACTGTTTGGCTGCCGTCGGGGACACGATCCCGAGCATCGCTTGACTCAAATTGCCGAGGAAGGCGACGGACGGCGTCTCCAGATTCAGCTTAATCGTGTAGTCGTCAATAATTTCGGATGACTTGTATGGCCTGAGCAGCGCGGTCGCATTTGCCGCTTTCGTAGCCGGATCGATAATGCGGTCGAAGCTGTATTTCACCGCCTCCGCATTGAACGGAGTACCGTCATGGAATTTGACGTCCTTCCGAAGCTTGAACGTATAGCTCTTGCCGTCCGGCGAAACCGTCCAATCGGTAGCGAGCCACGGCTTGATCGTATTGTCCGGCAGCTGGACGACGAGACTGTCATAGATCGTCCGGAACGCCCTTACAGCTACGGCCAAGCCGGAGCGGTGCGGATCGAGACTATCCGGCGAAGTGGCGAGCGCATACGTAATTTCGCCGCCTTGCTCGGCTTGCGACGATGCCCCCGTAGTTGTACCCGTTTGCGAAGCTGAGCCTGCGCCCGCCTGCTGCGGCGCTCCTCCGCACGCTGCGAGCAGCGTCGATACGGCAAATACTAGTGCGATGCTTGCCATCCATTTGGATCGTGTCATCCGGTTCACTCTCCCCTGTTCAATAATACTGATAATTCCTATTGGATATGTTTGAATTATTTTCCTTACTGTATCATCGGTTCGCTCCAATCGTCAATCCATGAAAATGAAGACAATTTCTATGGATCTATAGAAGGTTTCTATACCCCTTCACCTTTCCGCTCCAATAAAAAGCAGCCTTCTTCTTGACAAAGAAAGCTGAATGGAATGATCTGCACATATTCACCTGCTTACGAACGAACCGCCTGCGCTTTCTCTGCCGGCCCCCGCCCCCACACCGTGCTCGGAATTTCCCGGCGCAGCACCGGAGCGATCTCCGCCGCAAAGCGCTCGATCTGCTCCCGCTGCTCCGCTTCCGTCAAGCCGTCCACACTGATCGACAATACCTGGTGTCCGTAGGCTGAATGATATCTGAGCAGCTTCTCGATAATGCTGTCCGGGCTTCCGACCAAGGTCGGCCCGTTCTCCAGATTGTCCTCCAAGCTCTTGAACGGCGACTGATTATGCTTCGCGGAATCTGTGGAATGAAACGCGTTATAATATGGCCGGTAGCGCCGAATCGCTTCTTCGCGCGTGTCGGCGATATAGAGACTTCCCGCTCCGGCTCCGACAACCGCATCCTTCGGATCCCGCCCGTAATAGGCCCACCGTTCGCGGTAATGGTCGATCAACGCCTTGTATTTGGCCATCGGGTGGAACGTATTCGAGGAAAAGATCGGCTCGCCGTTTTTCGCCGCCAGCTCAGTCGACAGCGGACTGGATGCGCTGCCGTGCCATACCGGTATCGGCTGCTGCAGCGGTCTTGGCAGCACGGTCGCCTGCTCCAGCGGCGGCCGGTACTTCCCCTCCCACGTGACCTGCTCTTCGTTCCACAACCGTTTAAGCAGCGCATACCGCTCCGCCAGCGAATCCCATTGTTCCTCCTCCTTGATGCCGAACAGCGGATAATGGCGGGGATCGTTCCCTTTCCCGATGATCATCTCCAGCCGTCCGCCCGACAGATGGTCCAGCGTCGCGTAATCTTCGGCCACACGCACCGGATCGAGCACGCTGAGCACCGTCACGGTTGTCAAGAGACGAATTCGGGACGTCGCTCCGGCGATGGCCGTCAGCAGTACCGGAGGCGACGAGGAGAGGAACGGCGGGCCGTGCCGCTCTCCGATACCATAAGCTTCAAAGCCGAGCTCCTCCGCCAGCTTCGCTTGCTTGAGAATATTTTGGAACTTTTGCTGCGTCGTTAACGTTTCGCCTGTGACCGCATTCGGGATGTTCATCGCCAGACTGAACAAAGCGAATTTCATAAGCCGGCTCCAACGGCAGCGGAATTTACGATCAGCTCTCCGCGCACGTCCTGCGGATGCTTGAGCAAATTGAAGATGGGGCACACCTGTTCAATCGCCGTATGCAGCGCCCGAAGCGTCCCCTCCGGTTCGCTTGATTCGATGATCAGCTTGTAGCGGATATTGTGGGGATATACCGGAATATGCTCGTAACCGGGCCGTCCGGCCAGCGGGTGCATATCCGCTTCCACCTCGACCTCCAGCGATTCCAGCGACACGTTCCGCTCCGCCGCCTGAATCAAGGCAATATGCGTAAGGCAGCTGCCGAGAACGCCGAGCTGCAGCTCCGGCGAGGAGGGGCCCAAGTTGTAACCGGCAAAATCGGGCGGACTATCGCTAATCACCTGGAAATCCCGAATGCGAATTTCCCGCACCCCGCTGCGCCCCAGTGCGCGCGCCTTCGCCCGCAGCGTCGTTCCGGCCGTCTCCGGCTGGGACGCGGCCTTCGCTCTGCGCTCGAACAGCGCCTCGCGCTTTTGCAGCAAATACTCATTCAGCGTCGTCATGCCGTCACTCCTCCGGTAATCCGCTTCAACTCTTGCACGATCGCCGTTTTTTCCAGTTCCAGCACTTCCGATCTGTTCTCCTTGATATAGGTCAGGAGCTGCTTCTTGACCGAGTCTCCCAGCTGACTGATCGGCTTGCCGCGGCCATCCAGCTCCGGGTGCTCGTTCCAGAACGTCTCTTTCCATTCATTCAGCAGCACCGTAATCGGTTCCGGCCGTTCGATGAACACGCCGAGCTCTTCACCCTGCCGGTTGAAAAATACGTACGTCGGGATATGGCTCTTCCCGTCGGCATGCAAGTATTGCTCCGCGATGTCTACATTGTCCGGGTCGCGGGGTATGACACGCACATTTAGCTTGCCGGTTTCCTCGTCGATGCGGCCGAACAGCGGCAGATTGGCGGCAACGTCGCCGCACCAGTCATGCGCCAGCACGAGCACGTCGACCGGCTCGGGCAGCGACGCGAAGTACGCCCGATCCTCGGCGTTCAGCTGATAGGCTTCATAATTGCGTCTCAGCGTATTTTGATTCACCTGTGCTTGGTCGATAAAGGTCTGCACCGACACCGCATCGCGGAACGCTTGGTCGCGCCGTTCTTTGGAAATAGCCATGGAAATACCTCCCGATTTGTAGGTTATGCTCATTGAGCATTCTTTTAACGTTCCTTTGCGAATTGAGCGCCGTACATCGCTTCGAACAGCGGGCGATTCACAATTTTCCGGAGCAAATGCATTGTGCCGTCCCCGTTGCCTCTGTCGATAGACTGAATCCGCTCGTAGCCTTTTCTTTCGTACATGGCCAGCAGCCACGGATGCTTCTCCGCCGTCGCCAGCGTGACCGCCGGAGCACCCAGCCGATTCCGAATCACATGCTCTTCCACCCAGGTCAGCAGCTTCGTACCGATGCCTTTGCCTTGATATCTCGGGTCGACGGCGAACCACTTGACGAACGGAAGACCGGAGTCCCCCCACCTGGCGAGGGGCTCCTTCGACAGCGTCAGCGTCGCCGTAATCGTGCCATCCAGCTCCAGTACGTAGCATTCATTGTTCACAATGTTGTCTTGAACAAGCGGGAGATCCGCATGGGCCGCAGGCCACTGCAGCTCCAGCTCGCGAATCGTCACGTAGGCTTCGTAAATGACATGCACAAGCGCCGGTGCGTCTTCCAGCGTGGCCAGCCGGTATACTTCCGTCATACGAGCTCCGCCTCTTTCGAATACCGGTTCTTCGGGACCGGCAGGCCCAAGTTCCCGCGCAGCGTATCGCTCTCGTACTCGGTGCGGAACAAGCCGCGCTCCTGCAAAATCGGAACGACTTGATCGATAAACTGCTCCAAGCCGTTCGGTACGCCGGAGCCGATCATGAAGCCGTCCGCACCGCCCCGTTCGAACCAAAGCTGAATGTTGTCGGCCACTTGCTCGGGCGTCCCGATGAAGCTGCTGCGCGGTGTCGCCACTTGAAGCGCCGTCTGCCGCAGCGTGAGGCCAAGCGCCTTCGCTTTCTGTTTGATGCGGTCCGTCGTCCCCTGGAAGCTGTTTTTGCCCAAATCGCCGAGCTCGGGGAACGGGGCGTCCAGCTCATACTGCGAGAAGTCATGATGCTCGAAGTACCGGCCCAAATACCGCAGTGCGTCCTCTGCCGACACTAATGAGGCGATCTCCTGGTACTTGCGTTCCGCTTCTTCCTCGGTGCTGCCGATGATGGGGCTAATGCCCGGTAAAATCACGACGTGATCGGGATTCCGTCCGAACGAAGCCGCGCGCCTCTTCACATCCCGGTAATAGCCGACCGCTTCCTCCACCGTTTCTTGCCCGGTAAAGATAGCATCGGCGTGCTTCCCCGCGTAGTCTCTGCCCACTTCGGACGTTCCCGCCTGGAAAATGACCGGATGCCCTTGCCGGGACCGGGCGATATTCAGCGGGCCTTTCACCGAGAAAAATTCCCCTTGATGGTTCAGCGTATGCATTTTGGCCGGATCGAAGAAGACGCCCGTCGCCTTGTCGCGGACGAACGCATCGTCCTCCCAGGAATCCCACAAGCCGCGGACGACTTCAATGAACTCGTCGGCGATGCGGTAGCGCAGATCGTGATCCGGATGCTGCTTCTTGCCGTAGTTCAGCGCCGAGCCTTCCAGCGGTGACGTCACGATGTTCCAGCCGGCCCGGCCGCCGCTGATCGTATCGAGCGAGCCGAATTGCCGGGCGACGGTGAACGGCTCGCTGTAAGAAGTGGAGAGCGTGCCGACGAGCCCGATCCGCTTGCTGACGCCGGCCAGCGCGCTTAATATCGTAATCGGCTCGAACCGGTTTAAGAAATGCGGAATCGATTCTTTCGTAATATACAAGCCGTCGGCAACGAAGACGAGATCGAACTTTCCCGCTTCCGCTTTCTGTGTCCATCGTTTGTAGAGCTCGAAGTTGACGCTGGCATCGGCAATCGCATCGGGATGCCGCCAGGCGGACGTACTGCTGCCGACACCGTGCAGCATCGCACCCAGCTTCAGTTGCTTTCTCAAAGTCATGATCGTCTCCTCCTCTGCCGGCTCTTTGCGCCTGCCTCTTATACGGAAGCGGCCGCGGCCGCTTGTTTAATACGGTCGATCTGACCGAGATGGTTGTTGACGTGCCGGGCGAACCCTTTCACGATGGAAGCGATCGTGACCGTCTCCCCCTTTGCGTTTACGCCGGACTTCTCCCAATCCTGCTCGCTTAAACGCTGCAGCAGCAAAGCGTTGTAACGGAGCAGCTGCTCGAACGCCGCCAAGATGTCCGCCGCCTCTCCTTCGTTCGATTTTTGCCCGCTGACCCACGCGTCTTGATGAAAGGCCGGCAGCCGAGCCGTCGATCCGGCTAATATATCGCGAATGCGGAACGAGACGACGATACTATGATCGGCCAAATGCGCCAGCACCTCCGTTACGCTCCAAGACTCCGGAGCCGGCTTCCATGTCAGCTGCTCCTTCGTCAGCCCCTCGATCGCCTGCGCCAATTGATGGTGCGTAAATAAAAAGGCTTCCAGTTCCACGTGACTCATCGGATGACCTCCCTGGGCTTCGCCCTCTTAAATGGAATACGTCAGTTCCGGCCGAATCCGGCTCAGGAACTGCTTCGTTCTCTCTTCCTTCGGCCTGTAAAACAGTTCCGTCGGCTTGCCTTCCTCAACGATCGCGCCGCCGTCCATAAAGACGACATGGCTCGCCACTTCTTGGGCGAACGTCATTTCATGAGTGACGATGATCATCGTGATGCCTTCCTTGGCAATTTTGCGGATGACGGCCAGCACCTCGCCGACCAGCTCGGGGTCGAGCGCCGACGTCGGCTCGTCGAACAAAATCACTTCCGGGTTCAGCGCCAGCGCCCGCGCGATGCCGACACGCTGCTGCTGGCCGCCGGACAGCTGGGACGGATACGAGTCCAGCTTGGCGCCGAGCCCCACCTTCTCCAGCAGCTCGACGCTGCGGCGGCGCGCCTCCTCCTTCGGCAGCTTCTTGACGATGACCAGTCCCTCCATCACGTTCTCGAGCGCCGTCTTATGCCGGAACAAGTTGTACTGCTGGAACACCATCGCCGTCCGCTGCCGCAGCTGATGTATGTCCTTCTTTCCCGCCCGCTTGCAGTCGACGTGATAATCGCCGATTGTAATCGATCCGTCGCTTGGCTTCTCCAAATAGTTGACGCAGCGGAGCAGCGTCGTCTTGCCGGAGCCGCTCGGACCGAGAATCGCCACGACTTCGCCTTTTCGGACCGTCAGATCGATGCCTCTCAGCACCTGATTGCGTCCGAACGATTTGCTAATATTCGATAAAATGACCATCGCTACACCTCCCAAGCCCGTTGATACGATGCAGGCGCCTTCAGCTCGGCGCCAAGCCGCCGTGCCGCTCTGCGCGGCCAATACGGGTCGCGCAGCAGCTCGCGGCCGATCAAGATCAAATCGACGTGCGTCTCCTCCATAATCCGCTGCGCCTGCTCCGGCTCGGTGATCAGTCCGACCGCTCCCGCCGGTATTCCGGCTTCGCGTCGGATGTGGTCGGCGTACGGAACTTGATAGCCGGGATACACCTCGGGAACGAAAGGGATGAGTCCGCCCGTGCTGACATCGATAAGATCGACGCCGGCAGCTCGAAGTCTAGCCGCATAATACGTATAGTCATCCAGCGTATTGCCTTCCGGATGATATTCATTGGCGGAAATACGCACGAAGAGAGGGCCGCTCCATTCCGCACGAATCGCCTCCACGACTTCGCCCAGAAAGCGGAATCGGCCGTCCCGCGAACCTCCGTAGGCGTCTTCCCGCTTGTTACTTACCGGCGACAGAAACTCGTGGATCAAATAGCCGTGGGCGGCATGAATTTCGATCACGTCAAAGCCCGCCAGTCTGGCTCTTCGCGCCGCAGCGCCGTAAATGCCCGCCAGCCGCCGGATATCCGGCTCGCTCAGCGCCTCCGGCACTTTCGATTCGTCACTGAACGGAATCGCCGACGGAGCAGCCAGAGGGAGATCCACGTTCGCCTTCCGTCCTGCATGAGCAAGCTGGATGCCGATGGCGGCTCCTTGGGCGCGAACCGCCTCCGTCACTTGACGAAATGCTTCGATATGACCTTCCTCCCATATCCCGAGATCCCGCTTGGTGACTCTTCCTTCCGGCGCGACAGCAGTCGCTTCCACAATAATCAATCCTGTCTGGCCAACCGCTCTAGAAGCATAGTGCAGCTTATGCCAATCATTCGCTGCCCCGGATTCGTCCGAAGCATACATATTCATCGGCGACATCACGATGCGGTTTTTTAACGTCAGCTCCCTAAAGGTAATAGGGGTAAACAGCAATGCTCTCAGCTCCCTCCATACGGCCGGGACGTCAGCACGGCTTACGCCACGCCCCCCTTGTTGTATACTTGCAATCGTCTTTCCAGCAACCCCGACACGTTCTCGGCAATGATCGTCAGCACCCAATAAATGAGCGCAGCCGCAATAAAGGCTTCAAGGTATTTCCAATTCCGCATCGCCGCAATATGCGCCGTGCCGTTAATCTCCTGCAGCGAGATCGTGAACGCCAGCGAGGAGCCGTGCAGCAGCCCGACGAATTTGCTGAGCAAATTCGGCAGGCTCGCCATCATCGCTTGAGGCAGGACGATTCGGCGCATCGCCTGCGGCGTCGTCATTCCGACCGAATACGCCGCCTCCAGCTGCCCCCTGCTGACCGACAATATCCCCGAACGAATCGTCTCCGACATGTACGCCCCGATATTGAGCGTAAACGCTACGAAAATAAACATCATCAGCGGGATGACGCTCGAGCGCACGCTCCAGCCGTACTTAACCGCTAATGCGTCAAAGATCATCGGCAGCGCGAAATATACGAGCATGATGTGCAGCAGCAGCGGCGTCCCCCGGAAGAACGACACGTACAACTGCGCCAGCCGGTGCACGTACGGTACCTTGTACATCCTCACGAAAGCGACGACGATCCCGACGATAAAGCCTGTAAACAGCGGCACGATCGAGATGACGAGCGTGAGCGGAAGCGCCCCCAGCATGGCGAGGAACGCTTCCAGCATAAAGCTGAAATCAATTTGCATGTCCATCCATCTCCCTCATCTTCAATCGGCCGCAGTGACGGACTTCTCAAACCGGTTCATCCGGATCTCGGCAAGCCGGTACCCGTATTCGAGGATCAGCACAATGCCATAATAAATAATGGAAAGAGCGATCCAGATTTCCAGATAGTGATGAGACGTACCGAGCATTTCCGCTCTGCCGACGACATCCATAACGCCAACCGTGTAGGCCAGCGACGTGTCCTTCAGCGTGGAGATCGTCAAATTGGCGACATTCGGGAACGCCACTTTGGCCGCTTGCGGCAATACGATCCGTCTCAGCACGTCTGCGCTGCTCATGCCGACCGAATAGCCCGCCTCCGCTTGACCGCGGTCGACCGCGTTCACCGCCGCTCTGACGATTTCCGAAAAATAAGCGGCGAAATGTAGCGCGTACGTAATGACCACGAATATGAGCGGCTGTACGTCGGTTACATCCACATCGACGAGCTTAAGCAGCTCCGGAACGCCGTAGTAAACGAGAAACAATTGGATGAGAATCGGCGTCCCCCGGGTAAACGAAATATACACGACGACAATCCGGTTCAGAATTGGAATCCGATATAGTCTAGGCAGCGCAGCGATCAGGCCGAGAATGATGCCGAGAATGACGGAAGCCGCTACGATAAACAAGGTGACATGCAAAAATCCGAGAAGCTTCGGGAGATACACCCAGATGAGTGAGAAATCAAACGCCTTCCCCATGGATCACCCATGCCTTCCTTCTCCGGCGAGCATTATTCGGTAACCGTGAAATCCTCGCCCAGCCACTGCTTGCTCAGCTTGGCGAGCGTCCCGTCCTTCTTGATATCGCGGATCGCTTGGTCGATCTTACCCTTCAGCTCGGTTTCGTCTTTGCGCAGCACGTAGTAAATTTTGGACGTATACAGCACCGGTCCGACGACTTTCTGCTGAGCGTCCGCATCCCGGTTTTGATTCGCAACCGCGAACGGCGTACTGATCGTAGCGTCGACCCGGCCTGTTTTCAGCTGGGTGACGACGTCGTTCGTGCCGCCGCTGCCGGAGTAGACGATCTCGAACGGATTGCCGTGCGATTTGTTGTAATCCTGCAGCCACACTGCGCCGTTGCTGCCCGGAGACGTAATCACCTTCTTGCCCTTCAAATCCTCGATCGACTTGACTGTGTTGTTATCCTTATGAACGACGATCTTGCTCGGCCAAATATTGTAGGCTTCGTCATTGAACAGGAATTTGGCCTGACGCTCCGGATTCACCTCGTACTGGTTAACGGCCAGGTCGATTTTGCTCGCTTCCAGGCTGAGCAGAATGCTTGGGAATTCCATCGTCTTGAATTCGAACTCGTACTCCGGCAGCCGCTTGTCGATTTCCTTCGTCAGCTCGATATCGTAGCCGGTTAAATTGCCTTTGTCGTCCAAGAAGGTGACGTTCTTGAACGTACCGCTCGTACCGACGATAATTTTTTTCGCTTTCTGCGGTTCTGCCGCCGCAGGGGCGGCGGCCGGCGCCGTACTGCCGGAGCCTGCATTCGAGGTGCCGCCGGAAGCCGCCGGCTTCGTTTCATCCTTCGTCCCGCAAGCGGCGAGAAGCAGTACGGATACTGCGGTTATGGTTGCGGAAATCGAAGTCTTGTTTATCTTTTTCATGGTTTCTCTTCCTCCTGAATGCTGGATATGGATATGGATAGGGTTTTACCAGGGAATTCCGTTATGAAGCGAATAGCGGTATGCTTCGACAAGCGTAATTTGGTCGGCCGCCGGGAAATCGAATTCGGGGGCTCTTTCGAAGCCGAGCTTACGATATAGCCGAACGGCGTCCGGCATTCGCTGCGACGTATGTAAGCCGAGCCGGTCATAGCCGGAATTCAAGGCACGCTGCGCGCAGTCCCGGAGCAGCGCAGTGGCGATGCCGCTGCCTCTGTAGCCCGGATGTACGCCGAGCAATCGTACCTCCGGATAGGGGATGACCGCGGCGAGCTTCTCGTACAGACCTTCCTGCGGGGGGTACAGCAGAACGGCTCCAAGCAGCTTGCCGTCATGCTCGGCAACGATGCGCCGCGCGTCCTTGCCCTGCTCCCACTGATTGCGAATGTTGCTGATGTACTGGCTCCAGAACGGCTGTCCGAAGCCGTCCTCATACTGGCGGTAAGCTTCGATCGTGAGCGCGATAGCCTCCTCCCGCTCCACGTTACGTGCATCCCGGATTTGCAATTCGATCGCCGTCGTCATCGACACCGCTCCTCTACACGTTTTCGGGCTGCAGCGTATAGCGGTTCTGCGGCACCTTCAGACCGAGATTGCCCCGCAGCGTATCGCTCTCGTATTCGGTTCGGAACAATCCTCTCCGCTGCAAAATCGGTACGACATGATCCACAAAGTCCGCCAAGCCGTCCGGTACGACGGTGCGGACATTAAAGCCGTCCGCCGCTCCTCCCTCGAACCACTTTTGGATCTGATCGGCCACCTGCTCCGGCGTACCGATGAAATGGCTGCGCGGCGTTGAAGCCCGCTGTGCGGTTTCGCGCAGCGTAAGCCCCTGCTCCCTGGCCTCCCGCTTGATCTTGTCCGTCGTGCTGCGGAAGCTGTTGCTGCCGAGGTCGCCAATATCGGGGAACGGCTCGTCGAGAGGGAACTGCGAAAAGTCGAAATGGTCGAAGTAGCGGCCCAAGTAGTTCAACGCTTGATGAATATCGACCAGTTCGGCGATTTCCAGGTACTTACGCTCGGCTTCCTCTTCGGTTGAGCCGACAATCGGTCCGATGCCGGGGAAGATCAGAATGTCTTCGGGCCTTCGCCCGTGAGCAGCCGCTCTCGCTTTCACATCCGCATAGAACTGACGCGCTTCCTCGAAGGTCTCGTGACCGGAATAGACGGCATCGGCCGATTTGGCTGCAAGCTCTTTGCCCGGCTCGGACGACCCCGCCTGGAAGATCACCGGATGCCCCTGCCTCGAACGGGCGATGTTCAGCGGCCCCTGCACGGAGAAATGCTTACCCTTATGGTGCAAGGTATGCAGCTTCGCCGGATCAAAAAATACGCCGCTCGCTTTGTCCCTCACGAACGCGTCGTCCTCCCACGAATCCCATAGTCCCTTGACGACCTCCAGATGCTCCTCGGCGATTTCGTAACGAAGCGCATGTTGCGGATGCCCGCCCTTACCGAAGTTCAGCGCGGAGCCTTCCAGCGGCGAAGTGACAACATTCCACCCCGCCCTGCCCCGGCTGAGATGATCGAGCGAAGCGAACTGCCTCGCTACCGTAAAAGGCTCGCTGTAGGAGGTGGACAGCGTCGCGACCAGACCGATATGGGATGTTGCGCCCGTCAGGGCGGACAGCAAGGTTAACGGCTCAAACCGGTTCAGGAAATGCGGGTTCGACTTTTCATTGATATACAAACCGTCCGCGATGAACAGCAAGTCGAATTTTCCTTCCTCCGCTATGCGTGCCTGCTTCTTGTAAAACTCGATGTCGACGCTCGCGTCTCCGGGAATGTCCGGGTGTCTCCAGAACGAGACGCTATTGCCGACTCCGTTCAAGTTAGCCCCCAATTTTAACGTTCGTGTCGTCATGGCCCCTCTCCTTTGTCCTTTAATACCAATCGGTATTATCGGAATTATTTCTGGCATCTTTACTTTATACTAAAGCAGGCCCAAACTGTATATCGCATTGTTCTATCGAAGTATAGGAAAGTTCTATAGATGCTCCCGAGGCGGAACGGCCCTCTTTGATAGACACACTCTATACCGAAATAAAAAACTTCAATTAGCCGCCAAGTACCGTTCATGTTAATGTACTTTCATTACCCACTTATACAATATGAATAGTTCATTTTATGGAAAGCAGGTGACGTAATGAGTCATCCATCCGATTGGAAACGAAACTTATTCGTCTTATGGATCGGACTGTTTCTCAATCATGTCGCCTATACGCTGTCCGTGCCGTTCTTTCCGATTTTTCTGGAAACCGATCTCGGGATACGGCACGGTTTGGAAGTGTGGGCAGGCATATCCATTTCGCTTAGCTTTCTGATTAGCGGTCTATGCGCGCCGTTCTGGGGCTCCATTGCCGACAAGTACGGCAAGAAGCCGATGCTGATTCGATCCGGCATCGGCTTGGGGCTTGCTCATCTTGCAAATTATTGGGTCTACGATCCGATTTCATTCATTGCAATACGAATCTTTCAAGGGCTGATGGCGGGGTTCAGCCCCGTATCCGTCGCCTTCATCGGCGCCAATACGCCGGAGAAGCATGTCGGCTACGCGCTCGGCGTCATCTCGACGGCCACGGCGGCCGGCGGTATCCTCGGCCCTTTTGCCGGAGGCTTGCTGATCCACTGGGTCGGCTTACGAGAATGCTTCATCGCATCGGGGATCATCACGATCGCCTCCGCCGCAATGGTTATGTTCGGCGTGAGAGAAATCCATAGGCCTGCGCAAGGGGGACGCTCCCGCGTATGGGACGATATCCGGCATGCTGCCGGCGACGCAAGGCTGCTGCGGATTTTCGCGCTCATCTTCATCGTCTCCACATCCGTAACGATTCTGGAGCCGCTGCTGACTCTTTACGTCGTACAGCTCGGCATTGGAGCCGGCAGCGCCGCGCTCAGCTCGGGCATCGTGTTCTCGGCGGTCGGCGTCGCAACCGTACTAATGGGACCGTTCTGGGGCAAACTCGGGGGGCGGATCGGTTATGAGAAGACGCTGTTCGTCGGACTGCTCGGCGGCGCATTGGGCAATTTGCTGCAGCTCGCCTTTCACAACATCGTCGGCTTCGGTCTGCTTCGCTTCGGCTACGGCTTGTTCTTCGCCGCCGTGTTTCCTGCCATGAATGCGCTGATCGTCAAGTACGCCAACACCGAGTTCCGCGGCCGTGCCGTAAGTCTCAGCCAGACCTGCAGCCAGTTCGGTATCGTTGCAGGGCCGCTGCTTGGCGGTTTGCTGGGAGGATGGATCGGGATTCCGTTCGTATTTGTGCTTACGGGGGTTACGCTGCTGCTCTCCGCTTGGAATGTCCGTATGACGGGAAGGAGAACCAAGGAACTGCCGCTCCAGCTCCATTGAAATTTCGTTCCCGATACGTATATCAAAATAAAACAGAAAAACCGAAAAAACAGTCTAATAACGTTACGTTATAGACTGTTTCTCGTTTGCAGCGCTCTTTCGCCATCACGATATTTATATGCAAATGTTTACTTAATAAAGTGTTTTAACGGCCTCGGAGGTAAAGGGGATCAATTCAGCCGTACGACCGTCGCGGATTTTACTTGCCCAAGCAGGGTCAACCAATAATGCCCTTCCTACAGCTACGAGATCAAATTCTTCACGTTCAAGCCTCTCGATTAACCCGTCGATCTTTGCATGATTGGCACCTTTGCCTTCGGTAAAGAGACTCGTGAAATCGCCATCCAAACCAACCGATCCTACTGTAATCGTCGGTTTCCCGGTCAGCTTCTTGGTCCATCCGGCAAGATTCAGATCGGAACCCTCGAACTCAGGCTCCCAGAAACGGCGAGTTGAGCAGTGGAACATATCGACGCCCGCATCGACTAAAGGCGCCAAGAATTTCTCCAGCTCGGCAGGAGATTCAGCCAATTTGGCCGTGTAGTCTGTCGCCTTCCATTGCGAGAAGCGCAGTACGATGGGGAATTCCGGCCCGACGGCACGGCGGCATGCCTCGATGATCTCCACTGCGAAGCGCGTGCGCGCAACCATGTCACCGCCATAGCTGTCGGTACGCGGATTCGTTTTCTCCCAAAAGAATTGGTCGATCAAATATCCATGCGCTCCATGCAGCTCAATGCCGTCGAAGCCCAGCCGTTTCGCTTCAAGGGCTGATTGCGCGAACGATTGGACGATCGAGGCAATATCCGATTCCGAATAATCGCCAACATGCCCTCGTGCTCCCATATGCCAAATCTGCGGTATGATACGACCGCCTGCCTCGTGAACTGCAGTCACTACGTTGGCCCAGCCGCCGAGTGCCGCCTCACCGTAAAGGTGCGGTACGTTACCTTGATTGGACGCGTCCGGATGCTGGACGACCGTACCTTCCGTTACGATAAGGCCAACCCCATTCTCAGCCCTGCGGCGGTAATAGTCGGCCACATCCGAACCCGGCACCCCGTCTGGAGAAAACTGCCGGGTCATCGGTGCCATCACGATCCGACTCGATAACGTTATTTTCCCGAATGTGAACGGTTTGAACAAGGACTGAACCGATTGAGCATAAGTCATAACGATAATAACCTCCCAAATACATGATAATTGATGAACCAGATATTAACAGTTTGCCTTACATAGCTTCTGGAGAACGTTCGGCGGATCACCTCCTTGGAATCACTTTAGTGATGACGGTTTTACCGCAAAGGACATACTTGACCGCGCAGTCAAAAACTTCGCAAAAAAAAAGATCAAGGAGCGAGCAGCGCAAATGTCGTTCGCAGAACCGCATCGATCCGCTCCCGGGGAGCACCCGACTTCTCCATAATTTTCGCGCCGAGCAGCGCGTTCCTCAAATATTCGGCAAGCTCTTGGCTGGTATGGCGGGTCGTGATCAGCTGCTGCTCCTGACCGCTGCGAATGACCTTCTCGAGTATTTGCCCTACTTCGGTAAACATCATCTCGATTTCACGGGTCACTTCCTCGTCGCCGGTTCCAAATTCCAAAGAGGAATTGACCATAAGACATCCTCTGCCGTGTGTTTCGTTACTTCGGCATAGCGTAACGTCGCGGATGGCCTCCAGCTTGATTAAAGGCGACACTTCCTGCGAGGACAGCTCTTCCAGCACCGCAATAGTTTGTACGCGATACAGCGCCAGCGCCTTTAAGAATAGAGCCCGCTTGTCTTCAAATACGCAGTACAAGCTTTGCTTCTTGACCTGTGTCGTACGGGTCAAATCTTCAAACGAAGTGGACTTAAAGCCTTTCGTCCAAAATAGTTCCATGGACTGGTGCAATGCACGATCGATATCAAATTCTCTTGGTCTGCTCATACGTTCATGATAGCAGTTATTGACTGCCGAGTCAAAAACGTTCGCCAAGACTCCATCACTTATTCCGGCAGCCCTTCCGCATGAACGCAGCAAAACGCCCCGAGCCCTTTCGTCCGAAAGGTTCGGGGCGATCTTATCGTCTCAACTATGCGTTACCGACCTTCTCAACGGCCACTTTTCCGGAGAAAAATACGGCGCCGCCCCCCATATCCGCCAACCGGTCCGGCGTTAGAGCGTTCACCAGGTTGCCGGTGCCGGATACGTCCGCCCAGAGCCCTTGGCTGACGACAACGCCCCGCAGCACATCCCGCCCTACGGCCACAGGCAGCTTGCACGCGCCCCGCCCGTTGCGTACCCATACGACCTCGCCGTCGGCAATGCCGAGCTCCGCCGCATCGTCCTCATTCATATGCAGCTTCTGTTCTTTTTCCAAAGAAACATGCTTTTCGTTATGCGCAAACGTCGAGTTCAGGAAATGATGATTCGGAGCCGGAATGAACCGGAACGGCAGCGCTTCGTCTTCGTCCGGGAGCGGGATATACGTAGGAAGCGGCGGATAGCCGTCCCTTTCCATGGCCGCCGAATACAGCTCGATTTTACCGCTAGGCGTGCGCAGGATGTCCGTCACAAGCTGCGGTCTGCTCGCCTTCACGAACTTCTCCCGCTCCAGCCGCTCCAGCGTAATACCCGACAAATTCGGATTGCGGGGATGATTCAGAGCTTGACGAATCATGTCCTCCTCCGAGTCCTGCAGCGCCGTGTCCGTAAAGCCCATCGCCGCCGCAAGCAGCCGGAATACGTCCACATTCGACTTGCTTTCGCCGTACGGCTCGATGACCGGCTGCTGAAGCTGAATGTAATGGTGCCAATAAGATCGGTATATATCGGTATTCTCAAACGACGAAGTCGCCGGAAGTACAATATCCGCATACCGGGCTGTCTCCGTCAGGAACAAATCGTGAACGACCGTAAACAAGTCTTCGCGCGCCAGCCCCTCCCTTACCTTGCCCGCGTTCGGCGCCACCACTGCAGGGTTGGAATTGTATACGTACAGCGAACGAATCGGCGGATTCAGCTCATGCAGCGCCATACCCAGCTGATTCATGTTCACGCTGCGCGCGCCGCCTCGGCGCAAGTCCGGTCTCTGCAGAGCGGACATGTTGAAATCGAGGTAAGCGCCGTTCCCCTTAATCGCGCCGCCTCCCGGATGCTTCCACTGCCCTGTCAGCGCAGGCAGGCAGGCGACCGTCCGTACGAACATGCCGCCGTTATCGTGATGCTGCGGGCCGTTGCCGATCCGGATAAACGATGGCGTCGTACCGCCGTACAAGCGCGCCAGCTTGACGATGTCGTCTGCGGGCACGCCGGTAATCGCAGATGCCCGCTCCGGGTCGTACGGCTTGACGTGCTCCCTTAGCTGCTCGTGGCCGACTGTGTATTCACGCAGGAACGCATCGTCCGTGAGACCCTCATCAAACAAAACGTACATAATGCCGAGCGCCAGCGCCGCGTCCGTACCGGGCTTCAGCGGAATGAACCAGTCCGCCCAGCGGGCCGTACGGTTCCGGTGCACGTCGATGCAGACGATCTGCGCACCGTTGCTTCTCGCTTGTTCCGAAAGCATCACCTGGTGCATATTCGTGCTCACCGCATTGACGCCCCACATGATGTGCAGCTTCGCGTCGACGGTAGCTTCCGGGTCCGTGCCGAAGCTGCCGCCCATCGTATAGGCATAGCCGACCGTGCCGGCCGCCTCGCATATCGCATACTGCAAACGGGTTGCGCCCAGCCGGTTAAAGAACCTGCGGTCCATTCCTTCCGTCCCGATCCGCCCCATATTGCCGTAGAAGCTGTAGGGCAGTATACTTTCGGGCCCGTCCGTTTCGATCAGCTTCTTCCACCGCTCGGCAATTTCGCCGATCGCTTCCTCCCAGCCGATTCGCTCGAATTGTCCGCTGCCCTTCGGTCCCGTTCTTCGCAGCGGATATTGAAGACGGGCGGGGTCATAAATGCGATCCGCCATATGACGCACTTTGTTGCAGATTTTCCCCTGCGTTACCGGATGTGACGGGTCCCCTTCGATTTTCACGATCCGGCCGTTCTCTTTATGTACCAGCAGTGCGCATTGATCCGGACAGTCCAGGGAGCATACCGACGAAAATACGCCGTTCAAGGATTCTGTATAGTTAGGCATGGTGCAAACTCTCCTCTATCTCGATCTACAGTATGTAAAGCTTATCATATTGAATGCCCCCGTTAAAGCAACAAAAAAAGCGTATGAGCGGTATCGTTCGCCCATACGCCGGCCATTTCCGTTCATAGCGCCTTCCTGAGCAGTCCGGGCGATACCGGCGCCTTATGGAGCAAGGACTCCAATGCAGCGTTCGCCTCTTCCTCGTCGGGACCGTCGATGATCAATTGAAGCTCTCCTCTGCTTTGGAACTGCAAGCAGAACGAGACCATGCCCAGCACACCCTTACAATTCAGCAAATAACCGTTAGAGTGAAAGCTGACGTTACTTTTGAACCTGTTGGCGGCCTCTACGAAATCCAACGTTTGCTTCAACGTGAAGTTCGGAGGCAGTTGAATCCGGCGCGAAACGCTCATGGGAAATCCCTCCTTATTGAAATATAGACTCTCGGCGTTCGCCGAGTCAGGTGGGACAAGGGTTTTCCCTGACCACCCCAGA
>NZ_JBHLWN010000106.1:0-34062 GCF_042432825.1 Paenibacillus chartarius
GTTGTTTTCTTGCGAAAACCTCTCACTCGTCATTCAGTTTTCAAGGAGCAATCTCTTGCTTGTCTGCTTTCGAAAGAAGAGTATCTCTCAAAAGCGACTTTACTAAAGTATCACATCCGGCTGTACAATTGCAAGTGGCAATTTTTCGCCGTGCGCCCCGCGGCTGCTCTCTCAAGCGCCCGTCCGAAGCGACAAGGAGTACTATATCACAATCCGAAAACCGAATGCAACCCCTCCGCAATAGAAAAAAAGTCCTCGGAGCCCCAAGCCCCGAGGATATCATCAAACTTGCCGTTATTCACCGCCGATGAGCACATACCGCAGAACAATCAAGCCGGCCAAGATCCACATTAGCCAGTGCACCTTGTGCTCGCTTTTCCCGCTCATCCGACCGACAGTCGCAAGAATCACATAAGAGAAAATACCGAATGAAATGCCATTTGCGATATTATATGTCAAAGGCATCATCACGATAGTCAGAAACGCCGGAATCGCAACGACAAGGTCCTGGAAGTCGATCTCGCGGATCGATTGAGCCATCAGTACGCCGACAACAATCAGAGCGGCGGCAGTAGCCGAAGACGGAATCATTGCAACGATCGGGGCGACGAACAGCGCAAGCAGGAAGCAAACGCCCGTCGTTACCGCAGTAAGGCCGGTCCGTCCGCCTTCAGCTACACCTGCGGAGCTCTCTACGAAAGCGGTAATTGTACTTGTCCCGACTGCAGCACCGAAAGAAACGCCGAGAGCATCGTACAGCATCGCTTTGCCGACGCGGCGGTTGCCCTCTTCTTTATTTTGCATAATGCCCGCCCGGTTAGCCGTACCGACCATCGTGCCGAACGTATCGAACAATTCAACGAAAGTAAACGTCAAGATGACCGTAACAATGCCTGTCGAAACCAATCCCGCGAAGTCAAAATGGAACAGGTTCAGCTGGCCGAAATCCGGAATCCATTTCACGTCCGACGCCATCTTCACATCGCCCATCAGCGCGGCAATAATCGTCGTACCGAGCATCCCGAACAAAATCGCGCCGCGAATGCGGAGCACCATCAGGACGGAAATGAGAAGCAGGCCGACGATTGTGAGAATGACGGTGTGGTCATGCAAACTGCCAAGCCCGATTACCGTTTCGAAACCAAGCAGCGGATGGAACCCGCCCGCTTTATATTCATTAGGACTGGAGAGAGCGATGGACATTAGCCCGCTGTTCTTCATCCCGATAATCGTAATAAACAAACCGATGCCGACCGTAATCGCATGCTTCAGACTGTCGGGCACGGCGACGAGCATGATTTGCCGAACCTTCGTGACCGTCAACAGCAGGAAGATAAGTCCCGAAATAAAGACAGCGGTCAAAGCCGTTTGATATGAAAATGCTCCGTTCGAAGTGGCCACGACGGTAGCGAAATAAGCATTCAGCCCCATCCCCGGAGCTAACGCCACTGGGAAATTCACGAACAATCCCAATACGATTGTCATGACGCCGGCACCGATTGCCGTGGCCAGGAACACCGACTCCCACTGCATGCCTGTGCCGCCGGTAAGAACCCCCGGATTGACGGCCAGAATATAAGCCATCGTCATGAACGTAGTCAAGCCCGCCATAATCTCTGTCCGAACGTTGGTGCCATTTTGCTTCAGCTTGAAAAACCGATCCATTCGCGCTCAGCCTCCTAGGCTATTTATTGAAGCGAAACGAAAAAAGCCGCGACCCCGATTCGGCCCCGGCCTATCTTAACGGCGAAAAAGTACCCGAAACCCATGATGGTCGGTACTCAGTTTCTCCGTCCCGTAGCCGGGTCATTCCGGTGACCCCGTAGAAACTCCCGGGCCGATTCCCAGGATTATACGAAACAGCTCTTCACATTTGCTTTACATGATTTCCGTTATTCATTGTAGACGCGGGAGTCGATTTTTGTCAATAAAAAATCCGAACATTCCCGATGATTTTCACCAAGATGTTCGGATTCATAATTAAGGTAATGTTACTCCCACTCGATGGTAGCCGGCGGCTTCGAGGTAATATCGTACACGATGCGGTTCACGTTCTCCACTTCGTTGACGATTCGCACCGAAATTTTCTCCAGCACGTCCCACGGAATGCGCGCCCAATCGGCCGTCATGCCGTCGATCGACGTGACCGCCCGGATGCCGACGGTGTACGAATACGTACGGGCGTCGCCCATGACGCCGACGCTCTTCATATTCGGAAGTGCAGTAAAATACTGCCAAATTTCGCGGTCGAGGCCCGCTTTGGCGATCTCCTCGCGCAGGATGGCGTCCGATTCCCGAACGATTTCCAGCTTCTCCTCCGTCACTTCGCCGAGCACGCGAATCGCCAGTCCCGGTCCCGGGAACGGCTGACGCCATACGATTGCCGCAGGCAGACCGCATTCCTCGCCGACCTTGCGCACTTCGTCCTTAAACAGCGCCTTCAGCGGCTCGACGAGCTTGAATTTCATATCCTCCGGCAACCCGCCGACGTTATGGTGCGACTTGATCGTATGCGCCGTAGCGGTGCCGCTCTCTACAATATCCGTATAGAGCGTGCCCTGCGCGAGAAATGCGAAATCGTCGAAGCGGGCGGACTCTTCCTCGAACACACGGATAAACTCGTTGCCGATAATTTTGCGCTTTTGCTCCGGATCGTCCACACCGGCAAGCTTGCCGAGGAACCGCTCGCGCGCATCGATCTTGACAACCTTCATATCGAACTTGCCGACGAACGTGTCCATGACGCTCTCGGCTTCGCCTTTGCGCAGCAGGCCGTGATCGATGAACATACACGTAAGCTGATCGCCGATGGCCTTATGCAGCAAAATGGCTACAACCGACGAATCGACGCCGCCGCTCAGCGCGCACAGCACCTTCTTGCTGCCGACCTGCTCGCGGATGTCGCGGATCGTATCTTCAATGAACGTCTCCATGCTCCACTCGCCTGTGCAGCCGCAAACGTCGAAGAGGAAGTTGCGCAGCATTTCGTTGCCGTAGACCGAATGGCGCACCTCGGGATGGAATTGTACGGCGAATACCCGCTTGTCCGCATGGCTCATAGCCGCAATTGGCGCATGCTCGGTCGAAGCGTCCACGACGAAGCCTTCCGGCAGCACCGATACGTGGTCGCCATGGCTCATCCATACCGTTTGCTTCGCTTCGAGTCCCTTGATCAGCCGGCAATGACTTTGGAAGTCGACGTCCGCTTTGCCGTATTCGCGCTTCGCGGCGCGTTCCACTTTACCGCTCAGCTGATGCGCAATCAGCTGCATCCCGTAACAGATGCCGAAGATCGGGATATTCAGGTCATAGATCGCCGGATCCACGTGCGGGGCATTCTCTTCATATACGCTTGCCGGGCCTCCGGAGAACACGATCCCCTTCGGCTGCAGCTCGCGGATGCGGCTGGCCGGCGTGTTGTACGGCATCAGCTCGCTGTAGACTCCGAGATCGCGGATGCGCCGCGCAATCAGCTGATTGTACTGCCCTCCGAAGTCCAATACGACGATCAATTCGCTAGGCTTATTCATAGATTTACCTTTCGTCCCCTCTCCAGTAATTGTAGCCAATTATATAGAACGGGCTATAGAGGGTCAAGCCACAAAGTAGGGTCGGCCGGCAATACGTTTCAGGCGGTTTGCCGGATTCGCCGCCACAGCTCCTGCAGCATACTGCGGGCGATCGGACGGCGGCGCTGCGGGTCGTAACGCGTCAGCTCGTCAAGACGGGCGAACTCCAGCAGGGCTGCGCTTCGCGCCGGGTCGCTTCCGGCGATGCGGGCGACATATTCGCGAGTCGTTTCCTGCGGCGATTTCGGCCCGTACATGCGATAAATGCGCCGCCACAGACGGTCGAGCAAAGCGTGCGAATCGTTTCTCTTCAGCGGAACGATCGGCAGCGGCGGGGTTGCCTTGAAGTGCTTCCCGGCAAAATATGCGCCTACTGCCGCTGCGGCAAGACCGAACGCGGTCAGCGCCGCCAGCCATGGCTTTCGGAGCAGCGCCGCTGCGGCAATGCGGTACGCCGACTCTAGTTTGTGTAATGTTCCTGCGGTTATGCCGGCAAGGCTGACGGATTGCTGCGGTTGCTGCGCGGCCGGTGCCGTGGATGCGGCAGGGTTGGACGCACTGCGGATTATGTCCTGTGCAGCGCCGATGGAGCCGTCCGCGCCGGATGCCGCCGAGACGGGCTGCGATATTGCGCCGGTAGCGGTCTCGGGCCCGTAGCCCGGCGTTGGATCGAAGGTCACCCATCCCGCACCGGTAAAATAAACCTCCACCCACGAATGCGCGTCCCGGTTTCGCACGACGACGGTATGCATGCCGTCCTCTCCCGGCGAGCCTTGCTCCGTACCGGGGGAGTAGCCTTTCACCCACCGCGCCGGTACGCCCACCGAACGAAGCATGACGACCATCGCCGACGAGAAGTGATCGCAGTATCCCGTTTTATCGGTAAAGAGAAAATGGTCGACGAAATCGGCTCCGTCCGCAGGCACGGTCGGAGAGCTCATGCTGTAGCTGTAGGTCCCGGAACGCAGCAGCTGACGGATTGCCATAACTTTGGCATATGGCGTTGACGCATCGCTTGCCGCCGCTTGCGCAAGCTGTTTGACGCGCCCGGGCAGCGACGGGGGCAGCTGCAAGTATCGCTCGATGATGACCGCCGGATACGGCTGTGTATCGGCTTGAAGCTGAGCCTCGCTTGGCGGCGGGAACGGTTCTGCTTCTATACGGTAATAAGCGGCCGATTCTGCATCCGGAGGCAGCGTGTAGGAGCCGCTTACCGGGCTGTAGCGTACCGACTCGAAGGGAATCAGCCTGTTCTGCGTCGACAACAGCGCATCGATTCCGGTTACGGTTCCTCCTGTGAAAATCACCCTTCCCGCTCGTCCTTGCGGAAGCATGACCTCTTGGCGCAGAAGATTGTCGCCGGCGTTTGGCTGCGGTCGGGATTGCGGCTCCGGCTGCTGGGACTGGGATTGCTGCTGGGCCTGCAACTGCGGAGGCGGCGACTGTGGCTGCTGCCCGGACTGCAATAGCTGCTGGGACTGGGATTGCTGCGCAGGCTCCTGCGGCCTCGCCGGGAGCGACAGCGGCACCGACTCTTCGGCCGACGACCGCCATCCCCTGCCGGTGTACAGATCCCGCGACTCCCCCCGCCAATATGTAAGCTCATTCGTCCGAGCCTCCAGAGCGATGCCGTCATCCGGCCGAACCGGTCCACCGAGCTCAGTGTCGTCGCTGCTATAGCCCGTCAAGGAAACGGCGGACGACACGAGAGCCGCCGGCGGCCATTCCGTATTGGCGGCGGGGAAGGTCCACCCTTGAATCAGCGTATCGCCAAGCGGCTTCATGACGCGCCCAGCCGTAACATCCGCCGGCTTCCAGCCGAACCAGCCCACGGCGGCGCACAAAGCCAGCGCACCGGCGGCTGCGATACTCCATCTGAAGGCTGCCTCCGGCCCAAGCTCCATGCCTCGCTGCCGGAAGAGCCGGTCGGGCATCAGAAGCGCCAGCAGCAAGCCCGACCAGCCGAAGGCGCGCAGCACCCCGAAGGTCGTATCGACGCCGAAAATCAGCTGCAGCAGCAGCAAATACAAAACCGTAATTCCACCGAGCCAAACCGCCTGCTGGCGCTGCACGAGCAGCACATGAAGGACCGACACCATCATGCACCAGCCGGCCGCAAACAGCAGCGTGCGCGTCTCGCCGCCGATCAGCTCGTATTCGGCCTGCAGCGCATATTGAATGTCCTGCCACACCTGCAGCGCCAATTGAGGCAGCCATGTGAGCCGGAACAACGATTCACCATAAAATAAAAAACCGACAAGGCCGACCGTCAGCGCCCCCTTGAGCGGAGCGCCGGCGGCGGCCGGGACCCGCAGCCCGTCCAGCAGCAGCGTCAAGCCGAACAAGACGAGAAACGGGCGAATATCGTACAGCTCGGTCACCGGCGACAGCTCCGGCAGCGGGAGCAGCCACTCCCGCACGAGCAGGAACAGAAGCAGCGAGACCCCGAGCAGCTTCCAGACCGGCGGCGCCGGGATGGGCGGCGCGCTGCGGCGGGCGTGAGCGCCGGGGCCGGCGGCTGCGGTTGGTTTAGCCGCGAACATAAGCGGCACCTCCTTGAGCGGTCGCGGTGCGACCGCGGACTTTCGCGAGCGGAGGCTGCGCGCTGTCCTGCCGCTGGAGCGGCAGGAGCAGCACGTCGCAGCCGAGCTCGCGCAGGGCGGCGAGCCGCGCCGGCTCCGGCGCGGCAAGCTCGGGCGCGTGCGGCAGCGCCAGCAGCACGCTGCGCCCGCGGCGGTGCAGGCTGCGCAGCACCGCGAGCAGCGGCTCGTCCACGCGCGGCGTGACGAGCGCCAGCGCCGTGGCGGCGGGCTGCGCGGCAGCCTCGCCGGCCACCGTATCGGCAAAGCGCAGCGCGCCTTTGCCGTCAATGCGCGCGAGCCGCTCGAGGAGCAGCTCGCGCTCGCGCGGGCCGCCGCCGGCGACATGGCCGCCGGCGTGGCAGCACGCGAAGGCGAGCGCCATGCCGCGCTCGCCGCAGCTGCGCAGCAGTCCGGCCGCCGCCCGCACGGACGACTCCAGCGCCTCCGGGGCCTCGTCGCCGAGCGCGGCGTACGTCGCTGCGCTCGTATCGAGCAGCAGCAGGACCCGCTGCTGCTCCTGCGGCTCCGCTTCCTTCACCGTCAGCTTGCCGCGCCGGGCGGTCACCTTCCAGTGCAGGCTCCCGACCGGATCCCCGGGCACGTAGTCCCGCAGCCCGGAAGGATACCCGCCGGCGCCGGACAGCGCCGCCGCCATACGCGACGGCCGCCCTTCGCCCGCCGGCCCGGCCGAGCCGCGCCACGGTACCGGCAGCTCGAGCGGATAGGCGACGAAGCCGATCGGCCGCCCGGAGACAGCCGCACGTTCAGCCTGACGGCTGCGCCGGGCAAAGCCGAGTCCGTCCGCCGCCGTCGCCCTCACTCCAACCAAGGTATACTCGCCCCGCGGCAGCCCGGCCAGCGTATATTGATACCCGAGTGCGCTCCGGAACCATGGAAACAGCAGCCTCCTTACAAGCTTCGAATGTGCATCGCCGCTCCGTCTCCATTCCTCTTCGACCAGCAGCCACGGCACCGGCACCCGGGACCGGTGCTCCAGCAGCACCGACACGACGAGCGGACGGCCTTCCGTAATCCGCATGGCCGACAGCTCGTGATGGACAGACACTTGGCGCAAAGCGCCGAATCTTATCATAACGGTCATCGCAACGATAACCGAAAGAGCTTCAAACACAAACCACGTCGCATAGCCCCCTTGCAGCCAGCCGAGCAAGCCGGACAACATCCACGCGCAAAACAGGGCGATCGCATTGCCTATCGATCCCATCGCCGCCTCCTAACCCGCCGAAGCCGAAGACGCCGCATAGGAGGACGGCGGAATCGGTACGGTGCCGACTGCGGCGCGCACGACGGTTTCGCCGGACCGGCCGGACAGCCGCGCTTCGGGGGTGAGCTGCAGCCGGTGCGCGAATACGGGCTCCGTCATTATTTTCACATCGTCCGGTATCGCATAGGTTCGCCCCTGCAAAAACGCCCGCGCCTGCACCGCTTTGTAAAGCGCGACCGTCGCCCGGGGACTTGCCCCCAGCAGCGTATCGGAGGAGCTCCGGGTCGCCGACGCCAGCGCAACGATATACTGCTTGAGCGAATCGTCAACATGTACCCGGCTTGCCTCCCTCTGCAGCTCAACGAGCTCCTCCTGAAGAAGCACCGGCCGCAGCGCTTCGAGCGCAGGGCGCTCGCCGGTCCGGCCCAGCAGCTGCACTTCGTGCTTTGCATCGGGATAGCCGATCGACACCTTCATCAGAAAACGGTCAAGCTGCGCTTCGGGCAGCGGATACGTCCCGTCAAAATCGACCGGATTCTGCGTAGCGAGCAGCAGAAACGGCTTCGGCAGCTCATACGTCACCCCGTCAACGGTAACCCGGCCTTCTTCCATCGCTTCCAGCAGCGACGCCTGCGTCTTCGGCGGCATCCGGTTCAGCTCGTCCGCCAGAACGATCGAAGCCATAATCGGCCCGGGCCGAAATTCGAACGCCTCCGTCCGGCTGTTGTAGACGGACACTCCCGTCACATCGGACGGCAGCAGGTCCGGCGTGCCCTGAATTCGCTTGAAATCGCAGCCGACCGTGCGGGAGACGGCGCGGACAAGCATCGTTTTGCCGACGCCGGGAACGTCCTCCAGCAGCAGATGACCGCCGCACAGCAGAGCGATGACAACCTTCTCGACGACATCTCTTTTGCCGAGGATAACCTTCTCGACATTAGTCATAATTCTTTCAATAAGAACGTGGGGCTGATCCAGCCATAACGAAGGGGACGACGACATAAGGGTAAACCTCCTAATCGGTATTGCCATGATAGTCATAGTTTTGCCGATTTTGAGAGATTTAGACTCGCCGCTGCGGGAAGGTTGATGGATTTTTAAGAAAAGTGAAAAAAAGGAAGAGAGAGTATGAGAAGCTGAGGCATGGATGTAAAGAGTTTTGTGCGCTGCTGTTTCACAAAGGCGCCTTGCTGCAGGATCCTCACGGCTGCCTCATGTAGCAAACGGAGCAAATCTAACATAATCGATTAGGTTTTCGAGCAACAACAAAAGACCGAAGCTAAGTCCGGCACTTTGGAGCCGTGCGATCGACAACGCTTCGGTCGTTATGGTTTTCACTCAAGCGCCAAGTCCCCCGGCCGTAACGAACAGCCTTCGCCGCACGATCGTCACGAACCTCTCGTTACTTTCCATCGACCATTTGCCGATTCCGCCGCCCAAGAGGTTGACCGTTTGACGAAGCGGTACGGTCACGGAACCGTCGTTCAATCTCATATCCACCAGATAATTCGTGGAGTGCAGCCGCCCGAACAAGTAGGTGCGAACCGTCAGCGTATCGAGGTCATAGATGAGCTTGCGCAATCCGTACAGAACGGTAACGCTGCGAGTCCGCTCATCCCAGATGACATAGCCGCCCATATTCTCGACCAGTGCCCGCAGCGGAACACGCAGCTGCCCATTGTTCAGCTCATACCCGTATTCGGGGATGGACACCAGCTTGCCGGCGAATCTCAATTGCAGCAGCGCTTTGTTCTCGCGCGGTGTGGTGAATACGGTTGACTTCGCCTTCCCCTCCGATGAAGCAGGCTGCACTGCGGACTCTGCCGCAACAGCCTGCAGCCCTGCCTCTTCCCGGCCGTTTGCCCCCGCCGCAGCCGCTTGCGGGCCGCCCGCCTCCTGCTGCGTCTTCGCCAGCGCCTGCCCGTCGGAACGCGATGCGCCGGCTTCACGGGCAGCGGCGGCAAGCTCGCCGAACGTTCCGTACGTCGTGCTTCTCGGCCATTTGGCCGCTTTGCTTACCGCAAACTGCTGCGGCTTCACCTGCTCCGACAACACATCGAAGACGTAACCCTTCTCCTTGTAATACCGGATGATGTCGGGGAGCGCCCGCACCGTCTCGCCGTGCCCGGTCCCGTCGTGCATCAGAACGGTAACTTCATGCCCCAACGTCCCATTTTTGATGGTTTCGACTATTTCCTGCGCCGGGACGCCGACCCGCTTCGAATCTCCGCTGTCTACATTCCAATCGTATATCAAGTAACCGGCCTGATCCAAATAATAGAAATAGTACGCGTCGAAATTCCCCGCTGTGCCTCCCGGCGCGCGCAGCAGCTTCGGCTTGAAGCCGGCCACCTTCTCGAACACGCGGTCGGCCGCCTGTACCTCGCTCCAGAAGCCGTCGAAGCTTCCATACAGCTTGCTGTACACATGATCGTAGGAATGATTGCCGAGCGCATGCCCTTCCTCGATCACCCTTCGCACAATGTCCGGAGAACGCTCCGCCTCCGAGCCGAGCTGGAAGAACGTCGCCTTCACATTTTCCTGCTGAAGAATATCCAGTATTTGCGGAGTCAGCCTGCTCGGGCCGTCGTCGAACGTCAAATACACCGTCGGCTTCTCCGGCGTTATATACGCTCTCGGGGTCATGACCTTGTGGCCGGAGGCCAGCTTGGCAAACAGCTCCTCCTCCGGATCCGAGTCTGCAGCTTGCACAGGTACGGGAACCATATAGAGCGAAACGACGACAACGGCCAGCATCCATAACAGCAGCGTACGGGCATAGGAAGTAGAAGTGCGGATGAAGTTGTTCGGCTTGCGCATCGCGATATCCCTCCGGAATCTCTATCAATAAAAACAATTGCTAGAGTATATGGGGGATCTTACGCAAGTATGCTAGCTTTCCGAAAATGACAAAGGCCGCGCTAACGTCCCGCCGGGACGCTGCACGACCGCCTCTGCCTGTCTCAGATTATACTAGGACTTCTTCGCCTTAACGGCATCCAGCACGTTCTGCACATGCCCCTTCACCTTGATGTTGCGCCATTCCTTCGCAATCCGCCCCTCTTCGTCGATAAGGAATGTCGAGCGGATCAAGCCCATATATTCGCGTCCGTACAGCTTCTTCGGCCCCCAGACGCCGAACAGCTCCGCAATCCGATGGCCTTCATCGGACAACAGCGGGTACGGCAGCGTGTATTTCTCCACAAACTTGCCGTGCCGCTTCAAATCATCCGGGCTAATGCCCAGAACCTCCACCCCAAGCTGCCGGAATTCGGCCGTATAATCGCGAAAATCGCAAGCTTCATTCGAACAGCTCGGCGTCAAATCCTGCGGGTAAAAGAACAGCACGACTTTCCTGCCGCGATACTGCGACAATGTGATCTGCTCTCCGTTCGAAGCCGGCAGCGTGAAATCGGGCGCCATCTCTCCTGCTGTCAGTGTACTCATGCTCCTGCCACCTCTCCGTATCTCCGTCTATCTAGTATGTGCCAACATTATACGAAGAGCCGCTGGGACGTGCAACATGAAGCCCGGGCGCCTTGCCGATGGGCCGCCCTTATGACCCTGCGCCGCGGTACCTTGACACCCCGACATTCCATATCCACATGCCGAAGGCGAAGAACGCGAGGCCGACAGCCGGTGTCGCCAGCACGACCCAAGCCCAGTTCGCCCGGTCGAGGAAGAACGCCGACGGATAGAAGCCGACGAAAGCGAACGGCAATACGACGGACAGCATAATGCGCAGCGTACGGTTGTAGATCGTAACCGGGTAGCGGCCGTAGTTCTGAAAGTTCCAGACGAGCGGCAGAATGCCGGTCGGCGCATCGGAGAAGAAGCCGATCGCCGTTAGCGACACATACACTCCGGCGTACACGAGCACCGAGCTGACGACCATCACGATGAATACGATCGGGTCATACCATGCCATCGGTACGCCGAGGTGAACCCACGCGTACACCATGACGATGAAGCCGGCGAGCGCGCTGAACAGCGAAGCGGGGTCGAGATTTTCCAGCATGAGCTGCAGCAGGTTGTGCGCCGGACGGGTCAGCACGCGATCCATTTCGCCCTTGACGATATACCGCTCGGTAAAGCCCCATAGATTGAAAAACGTCGTGAAGATGCCGTACGGCACCATGAAATATCCGTAAATGAACAGCATCTGCATCTCGCTCCAGCCGCCGATGAACGGCGTATGCTGGAACAAGACGAGGATGACGAACAAGTTAAGACCGTTGAACATTAAGTCGGTAATAATTTCGATCCAGAAGTCGGCCCGGTACGTCAGGCGCGTCTTCATGTAGTTTTTGAGATAATCCAGCATCAGCGATACGTAAAACATAACGTTGTCTCAGCCCCCCTGTACGAACAGGCGCGTCCGCGCCCTGCGCCACAGCAGCGCGATCGGAACGAGCAGCAGGGCCGTCCAGAACACCTGCACGCCGAGCGCCTGCCAAATCGCGCCGCCGCTTACGACCCCCGTGATGACGGAGCCGGGCAAGTACGTGATCGCCTGGAACGGCAGCAGCTTCAGCACCCCCGCGGCCCAACCCGGAAAGAAGGAAATCGGCAGAATCAAGCCGGAGAACAGGTCGACCATAATCCGCTTGAAGCGCATCAGCCCTTCGTTATTTTCCAGGAAAAAGGCCAGCAGCCCCGTAATGATGTTCAGCTGCGAATTGATCAGAAACGCAAAGAACAGCATCACCAGGAACACCGCCCACAGCCCCGGATCGGCGGGCAGCTGCACCGGAAACAAGAGCGAGACGATGAGCATGCCGGGGATCATGAACAGCAGGAAGCGGAACAAGCCTTCGCCGAGTCCCTGCATGATTTTCACAACGACGTAGTTATAGGGCCGGATGAACTGGATCGCTACGCTGCCGTCGCGGATTTCGTTCGCAATGTCGCGGTCGAGGTTATTGAAATAGAACGCCCGCGCCATCCAGCCGACGACGGTGTAGGTGGTGATTTGGGCAAATGTCATGCCGCCGTTCGTGCCCGTTTCGCTGTATGCGTACATCGCCTTCCAAATAAAATAGCTTGATCCAATATTTAGTGCATAAATTAATATACCGCTGTAATAGTTCATCCGGTAAGCGAGCATCGTCAGAAACCGCATCCGGATCAGCTCGACATAAGCGCTAAGCATGGCTCACCGCGCCTTCCCGTTCTTCCGCTGCGGCAGGCTTGTCGGCCGAGCCGGATTTGTAAATCTCGCGCACAATATCGTCGGTATTCGTTTCCACAATTTTAATATCATGTATAGAAAGCACGCCGACAAGACGAGCCAGCACCTCGGATACGTTGGCGCGGTCCTGCGGGATCCAGACTTGAGCGGACTGCTCGTTCTCCGGCTTCCAGACGACGTCGAGCCCGCGTGTGAGCTCTTCCAGCCGCGCGGCGCTGACCGGCTGCTCGAACTGCAGGTGCACCTCCTTGCCTTTGCCCCACTTCGCCTTCAGCTCGTCGAGCCCGCCGTCATAGATAATGCGGCCGTCATCAAGCATAATAACGCGCGAGCACAGCGCTTCGATGTCCTGCAAGTCGTGGGTGGTAAGGAGAATCGTCGTCTCGTAGCGGCGGTTCAGCTCCTTCAGGAACTCGCGGATTTCCGTCTTTACGACAATGTCGAGGCCGATCGTCGGCTCGTCCAGGAACAAGATCGACGGATTGTGCAGCAGCGACGCCGCCAGCTCGCACCGCATCCGCTGGCCGAGGCTCAGCTTGCGTACCGGCCGGCTAAGCAGCTCCTGCAGCTGCAGACGCTCGACAAGCTCGTCAAGCCGCTGCTTGAACTCGTCTTCCGGCACCCGGTACACCTTGCGCAGCAGCTGGAATGATTCCACGACGCCGATGTCCCACCAGAGCTGGCTGCGCTGCCCGAATACGACGCCGATGCCGCGCACGAACGCCTCCCGCTCTTTGTAGGGCACGAAGCCGTTAACGGTAAGGTGGCCGGAGGTCGGGACCAGAATGCCGGTCAGCATTTTGATCGTGGTCGATTTGCCTGCTCCGTTCTCGCCGATATATCCGCATATTTCGCCGCGCGGTATCGTGAAGGAAATGTCCTTGACCGCCGCCACCTGTTTATATTCCCGATTGAACAGATCCCGGAAAGCTCCCTTCAGTCCTTGCCGGTTCTGCTGCACGACGAAATCTTTGCGAAGGTCGCGCACCTCAATCGCATTAGCTTTTGTTGTCGCGTTAGACGCGTCCATTTGAAAGTTCCCCGCTTTCCGTGTAACATTTTGTAGAGTTCCGTCGTCTTGTATTAAAACTGCGCTCCGATGGCAATCTTAGCTCATATATCATGTTCGACCGGAGCCCGTGTATTATCATACCCCACTTCCTACCAAAATGAAAATATTTCATCACGCAAGCGGAAAGGATGAGGCTCTATGCGCACGTTCAAGTGGCTGATGCTTACCGTTGGCCTGCTGATCGTCGTCGTTATCGGCTATTATGGTTATTCCTTCTACAGTTTTGCCAGCAATATTTCCGAAAGGTCCGGAGAGCGCAACTCCATGCTCGGACAAACGTTAATTAAAACCCAGTCCGGCACGAAAGGCGTAACTACCGGTCAGCTTGCTCCGCCGAAGTGGGAAGGCAAGGAGCGGGTCAATATTTTGCTGCTGGGCGGCGACCCGCGCGGCGCGACGAAGAACGATCTGCCCCGTTCCGACAGCATGATCGTCGTCTCGATCGACCCGGTTACGAAGCAGGGGCATTTGTTCTCGATTTTGCGCGATACGTATGTAAAGATCCCCGGGGAAGGCGAGGACCGCATCAATACGGCCATTTCGTACGGCGGACCGAATCTTGCGATGAAGACGGTCGGCGATTTGCTCGGCATACCGATTCAGTATTATGTGTATACGGACTTTGACGGCTTTATCGCATTGGTGGACTCGATCGGCGGCATCGATCTGGAGGTCGAGAAGGATATGAAATACATCGACTCCTATGACGACCGCAAATACGATATTAATCTGAAGAAGGGCTTTCAGCATCTGGACGGCAAGACGGCGCTGCAGTATGTCCGCTTCCGCCACGATGCGACGAGCGACTTCACCCGTACGGAGCGGCAGCGCAAATTCCTGCAGGCGGTTGCGGTCAAGCTGCAATCGACGTCTTCGCTCATCAAGCTGCCCGTGATTTTGAACAGCATCGATCCTTATATTGAAACGAATTTAAGCATCGGCGATATGGTGAAGCTGGGAGGGCTCGGCTTCGAACTGAAAGCGAACGGCGTCGCTTCCAAGCAGCTCCCGCCGACCGAGCTTCTTCAGGAGAAAACCGTGCGCGGCGCCGAAGTCATTACGGCCAACAAAGAGAAGCTGCAATCGTATGTAAAGGATGTGCTGGCCGGCAAGGACCCGTTCGCCGAACCGGCCGCGGAATCGAAATCGACGCAGCCGGCGGCGAAGTCCAGCGTGAAGACGATGAAGTCGACGCCGTAACGGCACGAGGCCGGTGTTGGCGTTTCGGTGCCCGTGGGGCCCCGGTGCGATTCGCGGTTTGGACGGATATCTAGCCCTGCTTCTCGTCCGCAAACGACAGTCCTTTGCCGGTCATCGCCCGGCGTAAGCTTACGATTGCCTTCGGCCCGACGCCGTGCAATTGCAGCACTTCCTTTTCCTTCATCCTGCTGAATTGCTCAAGTCGCGTAATGCCGGCTCCTGCAAACGCCCGTTGTGCGGGCTTGCTCAGATCCGGCGGCAGATCGCTGTCTGCGTTTGAATTCGTTACGCTATGGCTTGACGGCATTAGGATTCTCTCCTTTAGTGAATAGTTTTCTATCCTAAATTATAATCGATTGCTGGAAGACCGTTTCTTTTCAATTGCTCGTTTGAATGTATTCAATGGCGAATCCCCTGTCCCTTCCAATTGGAGGGCAGGGGATTGCTATTCCAATGGCTTTTGTTATTCCTGATTGTAGAATTTTAAACCAATGTTAATATGAAATTTCATACAACCCCTCTAACAAATTAAAAATCAACAACAAAAGTTAATCATCGCCATTCCAATCGAGCTTCACTTGACATCCGCACGCGAGAAGCGTTTCATAATTAAATATCATGGAAATGGGAGTCGATAACGATGAGCATCAGCCGAAGCCGTTCGGAGCAGCTATATAAGGAAGCGTTAGAACATATCGTCGGGGGCGTCAACAGTCCGTCGCGCTCATTCAAAGCGGTCGGCGGCGGTGCGCCGGTATTTATGAAGCGCGCACAGGGCGCGTATTTCTGGGATGAGGACGGCAACAAGTACATCGATTACTTGGCTGCTTACGGGCCGATCATTACCGGACACGCTCATCCGCACGTCACGCAAGCGATTGTCGAGGCGGCGCAGGACGGCACGCTGTACGGGACGCCGACCGAGCATGAGATCGTGTTCGCCCGCATGCTCAAGGAAGCGATCCCTTCCTTGGACAAGGTGCGGTTCGTCAACTCCGGCACGGAAGCGGTCATGACGACGATTCGCGTAGCCAGAGCTTACACCGGGCGCAGCAAAATCGTAAAGTTCGCCGGCTGCTACCACGGCCACTCCGATCTTGTGCTGGTCGCGGCCGGTTCGGGACCGTCCACGCTCGGCGTCCCGGACAGCGCCGGGGTGCCGGGCAGCATCGCGCAGGAGGTCATCACCGTCCCGTTCAACGACATCCCGGCATTGGAAGAGGCGCTGGACCGTTGGGGCGGCGATGTCGCGGCCGTCATGGTCGAGCCGATCGTCGGCAACTTCGGCATGGTGCTGCCGAAGCCCGGCTTCCTTGAGGCGCTGTGCAGGCTGGCGCGCGGCATCGGAGCACTCGTGATCTACGACGAGGTTATTACGGCGTTCCGCTTCCATTACGGCAGCGCCCAAACGTATGCCGGGCTGCCGCTCGCCGCGGTGGAGCCGGGCGCAACTACGTCGGCCCGCTTCGCGGCGGTGGAGCCCGATCTTACGGCGCTCGGCAAAATTATCGGCGGCGGGCTGCCGATCGGCGCTTACGGCGGCCGCCGCGAGATTATGGAGCAGGTCGCACCGCTCGGGCCTGCCTACCAAGCCGGCACGATGGCGGGCAACCCGGCGTCCATCCGCGCAGGAATCGCCTGCCTGCAGGTGCTGCGGCAGGAAGGCGTCTACGCCGGACTGGAGCGCCTCGCGGCCAGGCTGGCCGACGGCCTCGCCGCTTCCGCCGCCCGCCACGGCGTGCCGCTTACGGTCAACCGGATCGGCGGTGCATTCTCCACCCACTTCTGCTCGCATCCGGTGACGAATTATGACGAAGCGCAGGCTGCCGACGGCGAAGTTTTTGCGAAATTTTTCCGTTTGATGCTGGACCGCGGCATTTGCCTCGCCCCTTCCAAATATGAGGCGTGGTTCCTCACGCTGGCACATACGGACGATGATGTGTCGGAAACGCTGGAGGCCGCCGATCAGGCGCTTCGCTCGCTATAGAGATAGAGCTAGATACGAACTATGATCCGGCCTGGAGCATAGTTCGTTCGTATTTTCAGAGGGTTCAATTTCGTTAATCCTTGCCAATATTCAATTTTATATTCATACGGTAACGCTTACATTCGGAATTGACAGCTTTCCGCTATTGTCGCCTCTAACGTTTCATGTTATGCTGTTCTTACTTTTATTTGTATCTATTGAAACCGCCGACAACCATTTATACAACAACCAAAACCTATTACCTAAAACCAAAACACACACACAACCTAAACCCAAAACACACACACAACCTAAACCCAAACACTTAAATCCGAATCGAAAAACAACCACTATTTTACACGGAACCCGAACAATCGACAGTTGCATTTTTATTCATCGGACCCTATATTCATTCAACCAAGAACTACAATCAATTGATGGGAGGTGACGGTCAGACTTCTGACCGGATACGGAATGGAAAAGTGGATGATTAACGAAGGCCGCTTCCAGAACCTGCTGGAAGTTGAACACGATAGCTGCGGCATTATTTGTATTATTGAGAAGAACGGCAAACCGTCCCGCGACAACATTCAGAAGACGATCGACGCGCTCGTGAAGATGGAGCACCGCTCCGGCTTCATTCAAGGCGAAGGCGACGGCTGCGGTATCCTGACGGACATTCCTCGCGCTCTGTGGGAGAAGAAGCTGTCGGACGCAGGTCTTGACGGCAAGCTGGCTTATGCACCGAACTTCTCGGTAGGACATATTTTCGTTCCGCGCAAGCTGGACATCTCTGCCGCCGACATGCAGAAGGGCATCCGCGAGCTGTTCGCGCAGCATAACGTCAACATTATTCTCGAGCAGGAAAATCAAGTCGACAACTCCGTCCTCGGCCCGAACGGCCTGAACGATGAACCGGTATTTTGGCAAATCGCCGCACTGACCGAGAAGGAAGGCGTTGTTGTCGCCGATCATCTGTTTGATCTGCATACGGCTATCGAAGCGAAATACACGGTTCATGTGGCAACGCTCAGCAACACGACGGCCGCTTACAAAGTGATGGGCGCCGCCTCCATCCTGCCTAAATATTTCAACGACACGCGCGACCCGCTGTTCGAGGCGCAAGTGACAATCGGCCATAACCGTTATTCGACGAACACCCAATCGAGCTTCTTCCGCGTACAGCCGTTCTCGCTGCTTGGCCACAACGGCGAGATTAACACGGTTAAGAAAATGCGCTACGAAGCCGACATGATCGGCGTTCAGCTCGTTGACGGCGGCTCCGACTCGCAGGACATGAACCGTACGATCGAAACGTTCATCCACAAGTTCGGCATGAGCCTGTTCGAAGCGATGGAGCTCGTATTCCCGCCGATCCATCACGAGATGAAGCAGTTCTCGAAGGATCTGCAGGATCTGTACGTATATTATCGTCAAGTGTGGGGCCACTATGCGCAAGGTCCTGCCGGCATCGTTTCCCGTTACGGCAACGAGTGCATTTTCTCGGTTGACGCTCTGGGTCTTCGTCCGGTGTGGATGGTGGAGAGCGACACTTCGCTGTACTTCTCCTCCGAGCAGGGCATCATTACAACGAACGAAATGGTTGCCGATCCGAAGCCGATCGCTCCGGGCGAGAAAATCGGCGTCGTTCTGACGCCGGGCGAGCATGTGCAGGTTATTCCTTACACATCCGTTCAGACGCTCGTGCTGGAACGCGCGCAAGCCCGTACCGATTTCAAAGGCTTCAACAAGCACCTGACGGCTTCGGCTGCGAACGTGGAAGCCGTTCCGAACGCTGCGGTAACTCCGACCGATCCGATCTACAGCGCATTCGGCTGGGACCGCGACGGCATTACAATGATCGAGACGATGGCCGAAACCGGCGCAGAGCCGATCCGCTCGCTCGGTCACGACGCACCGCATGCGGCTATCGCCTGGGAACGCCAAAATATTCCGGACTTCATTAAAGAGTCCGTTGCCGTCGTAACGAATCCGGCGATCGACCGCGACCGCGAGATGGAGCATTTCTCGACTCGCGTTGTCGTCGGCCGCCGTCCGACCCTGTATGCTGGCGGCGACATTAACACCATCGAGCTGCTCGTTCCGATCGTACTGGAAGGCCCGAACGGCGTTGGCTCCGCCGAGCATCTCAACCAGCCTTCGCTGGAGCAGCTGCTTGCGCAGTTCAGCGGCTCGGTGAAGTCGCTGTCGATTACATTCGCCCGCGGCTCTTCGCTGAAGGCCGCTCTGGAGCAGCTTGCAGCCGATGCTATCGCGGCTGTTAAAGAAGGCGCTCAGCTGATCGTGCTGGACGACTCCGACGCTCATCAGAACGATCGGCTGTGGATGGACCCGCATTTGGCGGTTTCCAGCGTAGACGTTGCTCTTCGCGCCGAGAAACTCGGCCTGGGCGAAAACCTGCGCCGCCACACATCGATCGTATTGCGCTCCGCCGCGATTCGCTCCCTGCACGACATCGCCGTCGCATGCGGTCTTGGCGCTGACGTTCTCTCGCCTTACTTGCTGTTCGCAACAGCCGCCGACAAAGAAGGCGATGCTGCAGCGGCACGCAAAGTTTACAGCGCTCTGTCCAAGGGCCTGGAGAAAGTGATCTCCACGATCGGTACGCACGAGCTGCGCGGCTATACCCGCTTCTTCTCGGCGATCGGTCTGAAGCCTGAGCTGGCGCAAGTACTCGATATCGTCACCTACCTCGGCAGCGACAAGGCCGGTACCGGCTATACGCAGCTCGAGCAGGATGCGGAAGCCCGCTATGCGGACTTCAACAATCCGAAGGCGAAAGCGGCGAAGAACTTCAGGTTCTTCAACCGCATGTGGAAGGCTCTGGGCGACGCCGCTTCCGGCGCTGCGCCTTATGCGGAATACCGCGACAAGCTTCGCGACGAGGAGCAGAAGAATGCGATCTCGATCCGTCACGTAGCCGGCTTTAACTTCGAGAAGGCTCAGGCGGAAGGCCGCAAGCCTCTCGATCCGTCGCAAGTGTCGATCGCGGTCGGCGATCACGACCTGCCGATGCTCATTTCCTCCATGTCGTTCGGTTCGCAGAACGAAACGGCATTCCGCGCATATGCGGAAGCCGGCGAGCGTCTGAACATGGTGACGATGAACGGCGAAGGCGGCGAAATCAAAGACATGCTCGGCCGCTACAAGCGGACTCGCGGCGCGCAAGTGGCGTCCGGACGTTTCGGCGTTAACGTCGAGCTGGCGAACGCGGTTGCGTTCTTCGAGATCAAGATCGGCCAAGGCGCGAAGCCGGGCGAAGGCGGTCACCTGCCGGGCTCCAAGGTTACGGCCAAGATTGCTGCCGCTCGTAACGCGACAATCGGTTCCGACCTGATCTCGCCGTCGAACAACCATGACATCTACTCGATCGAAGACTTGGCGCAGCTGATTTCCGAGCTTAAGGAAGCAAGCGGCCGCAAGGCGAAGATCATTGTGAAAATCCCGGTCGTTCCGGGTGTCGGCACGATTGCCGTCGGCGTTGCCAAAGCAGGAGCGGACGTCATCACGCTGTCCGGCTTCGACGGCGGCACCGGTGCGGCGCGTATCCACTCGCTCGTACACGTCGGCCTGCCGACGGAGATCGGCACGAAGCTCGCCCACGTCGCTCTGATCGAAGCCGGCCTGCGCCACCGCGTTGAGTTGTGGTCCGACGGCGGTCTGAAGTCCGGCGCCGACGTTGTGAAGATGATGATGCTCGGCGCGAACCGCTGCGGCTTCGGCTCCATCGCGATGCAATCGATCGGCTGTACGACTTGCCGCGGCTGTCACCTCGATACGTGCCACGTCGGTATCGCAACGCAGATCGACTCGATGGAGGAAGCTGAAGAAAAAGGCCTGCGCCGCTTCGTTCCTCGCGTGTACGACACGGCAGTGGACTCGCTTGTTCGCCTGTTCGGCGGCATCGGCGAAGAAGTTCGCGAGATCGTCGCGCAGCTCGGCTTCAAGGACGCACAAGAGCTTGTCGGCCGTTCCGACCTGCTGGTGCAGACGCAGCATCATGAGCGCATCGACCTGAGCGATCTGCTCCGTCCGGCTCCGGTTCAGTTTATTGGTATCAAGGAAGCCTCCGAAGAAGCCGCTGTCGCTTCCTCCGACATCCGCATCGCTGCGGGCGCCGAAGGTCAGCAGCACTTCCCGGATTCCGTATCGTGGAACGAGCCGATCAACTACAGCTGGTCCGGCGTTACGGCGGAGACCCGTATTCTTGGCTCGCGTTATTCGAGCCACCGCGTACGCGACCGCTTCGACGGTTCGTACGACAACCTGCCGAAGGTTCAGCTGAAGCTCGTCGACGGCTCCGTACCGGGTAACGGCCTCGCGGCGTTCAACGCTCGCGGCGTCGACATTACGGTTCACGGCGGCGCGGAAGACGGCGTAGGCAAAATGTCGTTCGGCGGTAAGGTAGCCATCCTCAAGTCGACCGGCAAGAGCGGCACGTTCATCAACGGTTCCGTCGGCAAGTCGTTCGGCTACGGCGCACAGAAGGGCCTGTTCCTGATTCAGGGCGGCGCCGACTCCCGTGCATGTATCCGTTTCTCGGGCGCTGACGTCGTGTTCGGCGGCGAAATTACAACGCCGCTTCGCGATGAGCTCGGTTCGATCGCAAGCCGCGCGAACCTGAAGGGCTTCGCGTTCGAGTACATGACGAACGGCCGCGCCGTAGTTCTCGGCGATCCGGGTCCGTGGATCTGCGCCGGTATGACAGGCGGCGTGATCTACCAGCGCCTCGTGCCTGAGATGGGTCTCGACCAGGCTGCTATCGAGCGCCGTGTCGCGAAAGGCGCGAAGGTGAAGATCGAGGCAATCGGTCCGCAAAGCCGCAAAGATCTGAACGAGCTGCTCGGCGCATACCGTGACGAGCTGGCTCATGCAGGCCAAGCGGACGAAGCGGCGAAGATCGAAGCGCTGCTCGCCGATCTCGACAGCAACTTCGTACGTATCGCACCGGTCAACCTGCAAGCTGACCAATCCGTAGCTACGGAGTAATATCGACGCAAGTAACCCCGGAGGGCGTCCCTCCGGGGTTTTTGCTGCTTGCAGGCGCAGCTATGACCCGCTTCGGTAAACATCGCCGGCCGCCGTCACATCTTCCGCCGGCTCCTGCGGCTCTATGCCTGTCAACTGCTGCTCCAGCGACAGCAGCGCATCAGCTTCCTCCGCGTCATACACCTTCATCAGCACGTCACGGCTTGGTCCCGTGTGCACGTCCTCGGCGGCGCCGACCGCCTCCGACAGATCCAGCTCTTCCATGATGAACCCTCCATTTTATCGACTTGGTAGATACGAGTTCGGCTGCCTGCTTAGGGTTAGTGTAGCCACTGTAAGCTCCACTATCCGGTTCCTTAGAATACCTTCACATTCCATTGAACTGCAGTTAATGTTCGTCAAGTATTCTAAGTGCTGGACGTGCCGGTCGGGTTCACTGAACCGGCATTACATAACCGAAGGAGGCTATTTATGAAATCTTGGAAACATGTGCTGCTGACCGGTATGCTTAGCAGCGCGCTGCTGCTGCAAGGCACTCTGACCGGAGGAGACCGCGCTTATGCGGAGGGTCCTACGGATCCCGCTCCGGTCATTAACCCGGTCGGCACGCCGAAGAACAAAACGGTCCTGTTCGACAACACTCATGCCGAGACGGCAGGCAATGCGGATTGGGTCATTGACGGCGCCTTCTCCGACTTCGCGGGTGCGCTGGCTGGACAAGGCTACCTGGTGAAGGAGCTCCGCAAGACGACTCCGATTACGCTGAGCGATCTGCAGCAAGCCAGCGTATTCGTTATGGCGGAACCGAACATCCCGCTGAAGACGTCCGAGCAAAGCGCGATTCTGCAATACGTTCAAGGCGGCGGCAGCGTCCTGTTCATCGGGGACCACTACAATGCGGACCGCAACCTGAACCGCTGGGACGGCAACGAAGTGTTCAACGGCTATCGCCGCGGCGCTTTCGGCAACCCGACTAAGGGCATGTCGACTGCGGAGGCTGCTTCTGCCGCTATGCAGGATGTTACCAGCACCGACTGGCTCATGACGAACTTCGGTATCCGTTTCCGCTACAATGCGATCGGCGATGTAACGGCTACGAACATCGTCGCGCCCAGCCAATCGTTCGGCATTACGACAGGCGTTTCGTCTTTCGCTATGCATGCAGGCTCTACCCTGGCGATCGGCGATCCGAACAAAGCGAAGGGCATCGTCTACGTACCGAGTAACCCGTCCAAGTGGGGCAATGCGGTAGACCAAGGCGTATACAACGGCGGCGGCGCAGCCGAAGGTCCATACGTTGCCATTGCCAAGAACAGCCTTGGCAAAGCTGCCTTCGTAGGCGACTCCTCCCCGGTTGAAGACGCTACGCCCAAATATAAGCGCGAGGACAACGGCGCGACGAAGACGACCTACGCCGGCTGGCAGGAGCAAAACGATGCAACGCTGATGATCAACCTTGTGAACTGGCTCGCAACGCAAGAAAGCTATACAAGCTTCGCCTCGAAAGGTATCACTCTTGACCAGCCGACAACACTGCTGAGCATGGAGACACCGTCGAGCTCGACCGAGCCGCAAGCCGAGCCTTGGTCCACTCCTGCAGCCGGCTACAAGTGGTATGACCGCACGACGTTTAAAGCAGGCTCGTACGGCTACGGTTCCGGTACGACTACTCCTCCTGTCGGCACATCGCTGACGGAAAACTTCGACACCGGCACGAAGGGCGCCTATGCAGCAGCTAACGTCACGCTTTCCTCCGGCTCCTGGTATTTCAACAACGCTTTGCTGGGCAACCTGACCACCGACAAGAAGTCAGGCGCACAGAGCGCCCGTATCAGCGCTACAGGCTCGATCTCGATGAATTTTGACGTGAGCGGCGCCAATCAAGTGAAGCTGTCTGTAGCTAACTTCGGCAGCGACACGGGCGCTACCTGGAAGCTGCAAAAGTCCGTAAACGGCGGTTCGACCTGGACCGATGTAACCAGCGCCGTTACCGCTACTTCGACGCTGACCCAGCAGACGATCAATGTCGGCCAGACCGGCAGCGTCCGCTTCCGCGTCTATGTTGCCGGCACATCGGGCAAACGCCTGAATGTCGACGACTTCCAAGTTGTGAACTAATCGGTACTGTACATGAAGAAAACCTCCGGTCTGCGCCATCATCGGCGAGCCGGAGGTTTTTCACTTAAAGGGATCTTACAGATAATTTTGTTTCAGCCAGCCCATGCTGTTCGTGACGCTCTCGATCGGAGGGTTCTGGCAGTGGTCCTGCTCCACGACCAGCCACTCGGTGCCGGCATTACCCGCTGCCTCGATGACAGCCGGCAAATCCACGTCGCCTTGTCCAAGCTCAACGGTTTGGATTTTGCCCTCGTCGTCCTTACGGATATCCTTCAGGTGAAGCAGCGGCAGACGTCCCGCATATTTGCCGATGTAAGCGACAGGATCCTGCCCTCCAACCGTTACCCAGCAAACGTCCATTTCCACAACGGCTTTATCGGCCGGCAGCTCGGCAAAGATGTGGTCGAACAGCAGCTTGTCGCCGACTTTCTCTTCCAGCTCGAACGCATGGTTATGGTAGCCGAACTGAATGCCGTGCTGCGCCAGCTTCTCCGCAGCCTCTTTAAACACTTCAAGAGTGGCGTGCAGCCCCGGCTCTTGACGGTCGGCTTCAACCAGATACGGGCAAATGACGTACTTGTTCCCGATCGCCAGGTTCATCTCAATCTCTTCGTCCAGATTGTCCTTCAGCCGCGCCAGGCTGACGTGGCTGCCGACGGCCTTCAAGTTCAGCTCGGCGAGCAGTGCCTTGAGCTCCTGCGGAGCCAGTCCGCCATAGCCTGCAAATTCAACGCCTTCATACCCGATCTCCGCTACACGGCGCAGCGTGCCGGCAAAATCGGTAGCGGTTTCATTACGCAATGTGTAAAGCTGCAGTGCGATTCCCATCTTGGCCATGTGGTATCACCTTCCGCATTTATTGTTATTATTCCTTGCTATCTGCTATTCAGTATGGCCGAATTTCATTATAATAGCAATGAACGATCTCGCTATTACATGTCCGATTTGGCTAACTTTCCTATAAAGAGGGATGCACGCATGTCATCATCGTTTGGGGCGCTCGACAGCAGCAAAGTGCTCACCGCCGGCTATTCCAGGCATACAAAGCCTTTCCATATCAATCAGCGCAACGGCGTTACCGAATATTTGCTGCGGCTCCAAACGGAGGGCCGCTGCAGCGCCCTGCAGAACGGCCGAATGTGCACGATCTTGCCGGGAGACCTGCTCCTCTACAGACCCGGCGATCCCTATGAGCTGCGCATTGAAGGCGGCTCGGAGGACAGCCCTCTGCTCAGCACCGACTACTACTTGTTCTGCACCGGCGGCTGGATCGATCATTGGTGGAATCATAAGCTGCTGCCGAACAAAATCAATATCCCTTTGGACGAGACCGTCATGTCCGTATGGCGCCATATCATTGCGGAGAAACGCAAGCTGCGCAGCGAATCGGTGGAAATTACCGATTATTTGCTCCGCGTGCTCTGTTTATCTTTGGACCGGATCGTCCGCGAAGGCGGCAACCACCCGACGGACTCGACGGCCTATGCCGCCTACCGGATCCGCGCCTTCGTGGAGAAGCATGCAACCGAGCATCTGACGCTGGAGCGCGTCGCCGATCATGTCGGCCTAAGTGTGTCGCGCGCCGTCCATCTGTTCAAAGAGACGTTCGGCCAATCGATCATGGACTATGCGATCGACGTCCGGCTGTCGATCGCCTGCGAGCGCATCCGCTTCGATGCGGCGGGTCTCGAGCAGGCAGCCGAGCAGTCGGGCTTCAACAGCTACTCCTACTTTCACCGCACCTTCCGGGCGCGGCTCGGGATGTCGCCGAAGGAGTATCGAAGCCGGTTTTAAGCTTAAGCTCGCCGTTACAAATACTTCCGCAGACCGAGAGCCCGTAATACCGCCGCTCGATGCAGGGGAGGTTCCTACCGTGTTACGCTGGGAGCATAACGATAACCCCCGGAACGAGGTGTCCCTCCCATGCAAGCTCAAGGCAACAACAAAACCCTGGTCCTGATCGGACTGCTGCTCGGCATCGTTTTCTCAGAGCTGGACCAAACGATTATAACGACGGCACTGCCTACCATAATCCGCGAGCTTCACGGATTGTCGTTATACGGCTGGGTTGCCGGCATCTACATGCTCTCGATCACGATGTTCATGCCGATCTTCGGCAAGCTCGCGGACCTGTACGGCCGCAAGATGGTGTATATGAGCTGCGTCGCTCTGTTCATGATCGGCTCGCTGATATGCGGATTGGCGGAATCGATGACCGTACTCCTTATCGGACGGGGCGTACAGGGAATCGGAGCCGGAGGCCTCATGCCGCTCGGGATGATTATTATCGGCGATACCTTCCCGCTCGAGCAGCGAGCCAAAGTACAAAGTCTGGTCGGACCGCTGCTCATCATTCCCCAGCTGCTCGGTCCAACGGTCGGCGGTTACCTGGTCGGGCACCTGGACTGGCACTGGATTTTCCTGATCAATATTCCGATTGGCCTGCTGTCCGCTTTCATCGTTTCCAAAGGCTTGAGGGAATCCGTCAAAGCCCTTCCGCAATCCATCGACTGGGCCGGTGCCGCAACACTTGTCCTGGCCATGCTCTCGCTCCTGCTTGCTCCGGTGCTCATCGATATCAACGGCTACTCCTGGACTCATCCGGTCATCATCGGCCTGCTCGCCGCCTCATTGGCCATGATCGTCCTTTTCATCCGTATTGAGGCCAGGGCCTCCGACCCGCTGATCCCGCTTGCTCTGTTTAGAAATCGTGCCGTTGTCACCCTGTCGATCGTCGTATTCCTGACAATGCTCGGGATCATGGGCGGCATGTCGGGATTTCCCTTCTTCGCCCAGAATGTCATGGGACTCTCGCCGACGGCTTCCGGGTATTTGTCGCTTGCCTTCATGGGAGGGGCGATTCCGGCCAGCATCATCTGCGGCAGCTTGATCACCAAACTTCCGTATAAGCATCTGTTTGTCGTGTCGTTCGTCCTTCCGATAGCCAGTTACTTCATGCTGAGTCAAATCAATCCCGGCACTTCCGTTCCTTACGTGGTCGCTTCCTTTGTGTTGATGGGGCTGGGCATCGGGGTTCTCTTCGGAAGCGATAACCTGATTGTTCAGGAATCCGTCGCCAAGGATCACAGCGGAGTCGGTGTCGCAACGGTGCAGCTGTTTCAATCGATCGGCGCTACGCTGGGGTTCAGTATCTTCGGCAGCCTGCTCTCCAGAAATATTTCATCCGGTATCGCCGGCTTGTCCGGGCAATTCCCGCCTGGCACCGCCGAGACGATTATGAACGGAGGTATTCCCGCCGGGCTGTCGTCTGAGCTGGCGACACAGATTAAACTTGTGTTTGCGGGGGCGTTCCAGCATCTATTCGCGATTGGAATTATTTTCGCTGCAGCTGCGTTCATGGTATGTTGGTTTATGCGCAAGGAGGTACTATCCTCTGCGGGACGTGAGGCCTCGCTTGCTCCTGCTGCCGTATCCGCAGTTACCGAGCAATAATTCCCGCGTCAGCTGATTAATGCCGCTCCATCTTCCTTCGTCGCACTCCACCCAAACGAAAAGAGACATGCCGCTTCATCGCGCATGTCTCTTTTCGTTATCGCAGCTTATCCGCTCCGGCCTCCGCCAGCGCCTGCCGCATTTCGTCGTGAATATGTCCGTTCGTTGCCATCACGTGGCGCACATCCAGCGAATACGGACGGCCCTCCGTATCGGTGATGCGTCCGCCGGACTCCTGCACCATGAGCGACCCTGCCGCGATATCCCAGGCGTTCAGCCCGATCTCCCAGAAGCCGCTCAGCCGGCCTGCCGCCACATAAGCGAGATGCAGCGCAGCCGAGCCGGCGACACGCAGGTTGCGCACGCGCGGTGCCAGCGCCGTTACGCCGGCCAAATTAACCGGCAGCGCGCCGTTCCGGTCGGCAGGGAAGCCTGTTGCGACCAAGCTGCCCGAGAGAGCGGCGTCGGCGGATACGGTCATTTTCCGGCCGTGCACATACGCCCCCTTCCCCTTCTCGGCGACGAACAGCTCGTCGCGGCTCGGATCGTAGATCACGCCGACAATCACATCCCCGCGATGCGCCAGCGCAATCGAAACGCAGTAAAACGGAAACCCATGCACGAAGTTCGTCGTGCCGTCCACCGGATCGACGATCCACAAGTATTCCGCGTCCTTCACTTCCTCCAGCGCCTTAGCCGATGCGGCCGGCCCCGGCTGTACGCCCTCCTCGCCGAGGAACGAATGATGCGGGAAATGCGTCATAATCAAATTCCGAATCATCTTCTCAGCGCCCTTGTCGACCTCTGTTACAAGATCGTGCGGCGAATATTTATGATCAACTTTGCTGAAATCGCCCAGCTTGCTCTTGATCCATTCCCCGGTCTTCGCCGCGGTATTGATGGCGACCGCCGTAAAGCTCTTGCTCCCTACAGAGAACGCTTCCTTCACTCCACTTGTCATGGCAGCCCCACACTTCCCTTATCCCAAACTTGGCCAAAAATTCGTCTAGTACTTATACGCATCCGGGTCCGAATGGTTGCAGTGCGATTTGCCATGCACCTCCGCCTCAGTACCCTTCCTTTCGCATTGTACCATAACAGGAATCCGGCAGGTAGTACAAGACGCCGCACGGTAAGGAAAAAGGGCTCCCGCGAAGGAGCCCTGCCCGCCGTCAATCATTTGTAAATCCACTCGTCCAGCGCAAAATCCTTCTTCGCGAGCCCCTCCTGCACGAGCCACGCCTTCGTCCCTTCGACGAGCTGGATCGCATCCGGCGCCAAATCTTCTTCCTTCCACTGATCGAACGGATACGACTCCTTGACCACCTCGACCGAGAAGCCCGTCGTCTTCGCCAGCAGCTGGTAGAACGGCTCGACGTTCTTCTTCGCATCGGCGATCGCATCCTTGCGCAGCTGATTCCATACTTTCGGGAACTCCGGATTGTCCTTGAGATACGCTTCCCTGACGACGGTCACACTGGAGCCGCGCAGCGCCGGATGCTTCTTCGCCTCGTCGATCACCGTGTAGCCGCCCTTCTTCAGAATCGCCGGCCCGGAGCCCGACGGATACGCGTAAGCGGCAATCTCGCCGCGGGCCAGCGCCGCTTCGCCGTCCGGCGGCAGCAGGTGGACGAGCTTGACGTCCTTATCCAGTCCCTGCTCCTTCAGAAGACCGACGAGGTAACGGTTCATATAAGAGCCTTGCGAGGTCGCTACTTTCTTGCCCTTCAGGTCGGCAACGGAGCTGATGCCGCTGCCTTCCTTCGTGACGAGCCAAGCGTTCATGCCGGACTGGGAAATGTTGATAAGTCGTCCCTTCAGCCCTGCGGACCGGCCGTTGATCGCCGGCGTATCGCCGTAGATGCCGATGTCGACTTGCCCGGCGGTCATTGCTTCGTTCAGGTTCGGCCCGTTCGGGAACGGAATGTACTTGAATTCCTTAACGCCGTACTTGCCAAGCTCCTGCTGCAGCTTGCCCTGCTCCTGCGCCCAGCCCTCCGGTCCGGTGATCGTCTGTGAATTGTTGGCCGAAATATAGCCGATGTTCAGCTTCTCCGGAAATTTCGCCGCAGTTGCTGCTGCAGCAGCCGGCGATGCCGCCCCTGACGCCGCTGCGCCCGATGCCGCCGCGGTTTTTGTATCTGTTTTGCCGCAGCCTGCCAAACCAAGTGCTGTTGATAATATGAGTGCTGCAGGCAGCAGCCAAGTCCCCTTTTTCTTCATAGTCCCCATGTCCCTTCTGTGTCTCGGATTAGTTAGTGTCCTGCCATTCTGCGGAAAACGATATACGACCCGTCGGACGATGCCGTCGACTTCCGGCCTTTGCCCCAGCCGAGGCTTGCTCGGTAGCTCCCGAGCAGACCGCTCTCCTGCAGCTGCGATTCTTCCACCGGCTTCTCCTCGTCGGCGAACGGTGTGACGAACAGCGCGTCGACCGGGCAGTACAGCTCGCACATAAAGCAGGTTTGGCAGTCGGATTGCCGGGCGATGACCGGTACTCCGCTTTCGGTTTCGTCGAATACGTTCGTCGGGCAGACGGACACGCATTGATTGCAGCCTACGCAGCGTTCTTGACTAATCAGTTCGATCATGATGCCGACACCTCCGAGATGATTGGGCTAGGGTTAGCCAAGGCATGCGAGGAAACGACGATTTCATCGATGCCGGAGCTGATGACACGGTATTGCTGCTGCGGATCGGACGCCGGATGGTCCTCGCGTCGGTGCATACCGCGCGTTTCGCTGCGGTATAAGCCGCTGTGGAACATCCAGCGCGCCGTCGCCGTCATCGCCGCAGCTTCACGGACGCGTACCCGGTGCTCAGATGCGGCTTGAACGCCGTCCTTCACATCGCTCCACACCCGGTCAAGACGCTCCAGTCCTTGCCGCAGGCCGATACCGGAGCGGAACCAGTTGCGGTCGTACGGGAATACTTCGTCCTGCACCGCTTTGACGATTTCGCTGACGTGCGGGCCTTCCTTGCGCTGCGTAGCCGAAGCCGCATCCGTCGGGATGCCGCTCGCTTCCGACAAGCCGCGGGCTCCGCGCTGCGAAGCATGCTCGCCCTGCTTCCTGGCGAACGCCGCCGCACCTTCGCCGGCCCAGTAGCCGGACGACATCGCCCACGCCGCATTATGGCTGCCGCCGCCGGTAAAGCCGCCGCAGATCAGCTCCCGCGTCGCCGCATCGCCGGCGGCATACAGGCCCGGTACCTTCGTCGCGCACGATTCGTCGGTAATATGAATCCCGCCTGAGCCCCGCACCGTTCCTTCGAACCGCAGCGTCACCTCGAACTTCTGCGTGAACGGGTCTATGCCGAGCCGGTCGAACGACAGGAAGAAGTTCGGCTGCGCGAGGCGCATCGCCCGCTTCAGCTCGTCATCGGCCTTGTCGATGCAGGCGTACACCGGCTCCGTCAGCAGCGTGCGGGCGATCACGGACCGGCCGCGCTGCGAGCCCGCTCCTTCAATCACACGGCCATCCTCATAATAAAATGTAGCCCAGCTATAGAACGCCGACTTCGTAACCGGCGAGAACTTCGGCGCCAGCGAGTACGCCGTCGAGAATTCCATGCCCGACAGGTCGGCCCCCGCTTCCGCCGCCAGCAAATAACCGTCGCCGGTCAGCACGTTCGTGCCCAGCGCCTTGCTCAGGAAGGCACAGCCCCCGGTTGCGATAACGACCGCCGCCGCATCGACGCGCCACGGCGCCTGCGTCTTCGCATTGACGCCGGTCGCACCGGCAACGCCGTGCTCGTCGGCGAGCAGCTCAAGCGCCGGACTGTGGTCGAGAATGCGGACCCCGGCCCGCTGCACTTGCTTGCGCATGAGCCGCATATATTCAGGCCCCTGGACGCTCTTGCGGTGCGAATAGCCCGTCTCGTCGACCGGGAACGGATAGCCCCATGCCGCCAGCTCGTTGACGTTCGCATAGGTCCGGTCGAGTACCCGCTGCATCCAGCCGCGGTCGGCGAGATAGCCGCCGAGCGCCTCCCGGCTCTTCATCGCCTTCTCCCTATCCTCGGGTGTCGGCTCGACATACCACACGCCGGTACCCGAAGGCGCCGTCGCCCCGCTTGTTCCGCAATATCCTTTATCGACCAGAACGACGTTGGCACCGTTGCGGGCTGCGGTCAGCGCCGCCCATGTGCCTGCAGGGCCTCCTCCGATCACAAGCACGTCGGTGCGGAGATGAGTACCGTTTTCGTAAGTTGTCATGGGTTGATGACCTCCCTGTTTAGATGGAAAAGCTGGTCGCTGCGTCCGTTGCCGGCAGCTTATCGTCGTTATTGCGTGTGAGCAGACGGTCGAGAATAAGCTTCTCGAAATACGCAAATCCGCTGTCGTGCTCCCTCGGCCGAGGCAAAGTAATGCGAACGTCGAGCCCGATGCGGCCCTCTTCCATCACGACGACCCGATCGGCGAGCGCAACCGCCTCGCTCACATCGTGCGTTACGAGCAGCACCGTAAACCGCCGCTCCAGCCACAGTCCTTCGATCAGACGCTGCATCTCGATCCGCGTCAGCGCATCCAGCGCGCCTAGCGGCTCGTCGAGCAGCAGCAAGCTCGGTTCGCCGACGAGCGCTCTCGCCAGCGTCACACGCTGGCGCTGTCCGCCGGACAGCACGGATGGCCATTCGCCGGCTTTGCTGGCGAGACCGACCATGCTCAGCGCTTCCGCCGCCCGTTCCCGGTCGCCCGTTAACGAGCCGATACGCACGTTGTCGACGACCTTCTTCCAAGGCAGCAGCCGGGAATCCTGGAACATAATCCGCGTCCCCGCTTGCAGCCCCTTTATCGCTTCCGCATTGAGCAAAATCACCCCGTCGCTCGGCTGCTCCAGCCCCGCAATCAGCCGCAGCAGCGTGGACTTGCCGCAGCCGCTTCGTCCGACGACCGCAACGAATTCCCCTTGATGGATGTGCAGCTGCAGGCCGGACAAGATCGTATTGCTGCCGAACCTTTTACTGACATTACGGACGTTTACTTGAACCCCTTTACCCGCGCTTCGCCCACTCATGTTGGAGCCGTACCCCCTTTAGCCTTGTTTCGATAAGTAGCTGTGGTGCCAGGTCAGCCAGCGCGATTCCAGCCGCTTGGCCGCCATGTCGGACAGCTTGCCAAGCACCGCATACAGCAGCACGCACAGCACGACGATATCCATATGCATGAACTCGCGGGCATGGGTCGCCATGTACCCGATTCCCGAATCCGCCGAAATCGTCTCGGCGACGATCAGCGTAATCCACATAATGCCCAGCGAAAATCTGACGCCCAGAAGAATGTTCGACAGCGCCCCCGGCAGGATGACCTTCGCAAAGAGCGAGAACCCTTTGAGGCCGTACACCTTGCCCATCTCGATGAGACCGGGGTCTACGGAGCGGATGCCGTGAAACGTATTGAGATAGATCGGGAAAAATACGCCGAGCGAAACGAGAAACAGCTTCGACGACTCGCCGATCCCGAACCACAAAATGACGAGCGGCACGAGCGCCAGATGCGGAATCGTCCGGATCATCTGTACGGTCGTATCCGTCAGCTTCTCCGACACCGGGACGATGCCGTTCAAGAGGCCGAGCAGGAACGCCAGGCTGCCGCCGATCAGAAATCCGGCAAAAGCGCGCTGGGCGCTGACCCACGTATATTCGAACAAAGTTCCGTCGCCGACGACCGTGAACAAGGCGAGCACGACCTCAAGCGGCGTCGGCAGCAGGAGCGCCTCGAGCTTGCCGGCCATGCCGAGCAGCTGCCATAGGATGAGAAGACATAACGGAATGATCCAGGGGAGCGAGGAGTCCTTCCATTTGAACTTGATACCGCCGAGCTTGGCTTGCGTGTTCGCCTGTTTCATGTTGATCCCAGTCCTTTCATTGTTGAGAAGTGGCATAAAAAATGGAGACGTCGAGCTTTGCGCAGTCAGTTCGCTGACAATGTGCAAACTCGATGTCTCCAGTGATCTGGTCGACAGCTTCGTATGTTTGATAATTCCAATCGTTTTGCTTGGGATTGATACTAGCATGGGCGTTGTTGGATCGTCAATGCATTTTGGGCTTATTGTCAAAACAAAATTAAGGGGAATAAATAGGTGGGATTTAGGGGGACCACTCCCGCTATTGACTGCTTCCGCCGGAATCTATCCGTACCATCGCACCCCGGAGTCCGGGCAGCCCAAGTAACCTTCCTCCCCACGTCATCTACTCCTCTAACGGGACGGATCCGCACCATCACACCCCGGAGTCCGGACAGCCCACGCCCATCTGCTCCTCTAGCGGAACGTATCTGCACCATCGCCCCCCGGAGTCCGGGCAGCCCATGTAACCCTCCAGTCACCACCATTTCCCCCTTTACCGAATGTCGCTGCGACACTTTACCCAAAATCGATAAAAAGAATAGCCGCTATACCGGACCCACATCCAATCGCGGCACAATCAGCTGCCGCCGCGTTCCCCCAATCCATCGGATGCCGCCAACACCATTTGCTTAGCGGTTTGATAAGTGCTTATTTGCTTCAATCAGCACATATGGCGGGATATAGCGGATTTTGAGGTACTAATTTTCCGCGACGAAGCGGCAGACAGGGGATGTATGCGCTTCCACGAAAAAATAGAACCTCGGCAATCACTGGCATTGCATAAAAGTTATCACGAAAAACCCACATTAAATATTTACTAATAATGT